>JBAQEN010000181.1:0-8053 GCA_049286765.1 Methylococcaceae bacterium | reverse complement strand
CGGGGCGTATATCTATGTCCAACCCATCTATTTTCTTAACCTTGTCCCCCACTCCCGACACATTTATGAGATGATTGAGCGTACCCATGACAGCCTTGATCGCAACTCGGTGGTGATTTTGGTTATCAAGCAGTCCTGCCATGTTTTGGATTGTTTGGAGGTGAATCTGTAAATTTGCCGCATGAAGATTTATGTTGTTTGAAAATCGCTCAAAGGTAGAAGAAGACACCACCAACTCCATTACATCAATTTGAAGTTGAATACGGCGATGTTCCAACTCATTGGCTTCTCCGGAAGCAATAAGTTTCTTCTTGCTTTCTTCGATACTCTCTTGTAACTCGGAAATATCCGATAAACGCGAATAAGAGGCCTGTTCAGCCATTATGTCGGGACGTTCGCGTGATGTTTTATTCTGCTGAGAAGGGGTATCTTCGACAAGGATTGTTTTTCCTTCGAGCAAAGCATCGACAATAGATGCGGACTTATGTACGAGAACGGCAGCTTTTTTTACGACTTTTACGGCTGTAAAAAGTCCTGTAGATACCCATACCGCAATGCTGGTCAAAAATCCCATAAGTTTTCCTCATAAAGTTTAATAAATTTAGGGTTGCAAAATTTCAATCATGTTATTCCACCATTTATACACAATTATTTTGCTGTTAAACGACCAAGAAATGATTTTTTCTCAGGAACGGTTTTATTGTTCTATAATTTCTGATTAATGTCAATCGTAAATTTCTGAAGATTAGGTTATAAGTATTTTGAATTTATATTCCGAAGATATTGCGATATATATGTGTCAATATTTGATTGACTATTGCAGCCATATTGGGTATGATTTTGTAACATTAAGTAAAACAGGATAAATATTATGGCGGAGTGGCCTGAAAAATTAGAAGACTTGAGAAAGCAGCACGATTCGTCAGCTGAGCAGTTAGCGGACATGCTAGGCATTACCACCAGAACACTGTCTGATCTTATGGGTGGACGTGAACCCACTAAGCCAATTCAGCGTTTGGTCGATAACTTACTTAACAGCAACTTACTTAGTGGAGAACGCAGTAAACCATACCTCAATCTTGTTCTTATTCATTCCGACTTTAAAGTCTTTAAAGATGATTCTGACAATACTGTAGACAGTGTAATTACCCCCCTAATCGCTTTAAATGCTGATGCTTCGAGAATCACTGCAATTGCCGACTCTCGGCAATCGGAAGCATTTCGAAATGAATACCATTACATAGCAGCCCCCGATGATCATGAGGCGTCGATGTTGTACAGTGCGCTAATGAAAAAGAAAGTTCAGCCTCACTTTCTTACCTATGAAGTTGGTGCGGACACGAAAAAGACACTTGACGTATTTTTTACTGCAACAGCAATGAAACTGGTTTCAAAAACGCTTAGTCAAAAGTTAGCTCACGTTACCATTGCGGCGGACATCGAAAAATTCTGGTCGCTTGGAAAAGGGATTCAGGAGGATCAAAATGTGGGGGTTACTTTCGTCCGTCAATACGGGGTACAAGAAAGTGATAGCCTCATAAAATCGATTGAACAGTGTCAAATCATAGATCCACCATTAGGTAGGTGCAGTGGGATAGTTACATCTATTCATCCTGGCGGATTTGGTTTTATTAAGGATTCAGATGATTCCAATAAGCCAGGCCTCTTTTTCTCTTGGAATCATATGAGACTGGATGAGAATGGAATTCCAGAACTGGATATACAGCAACTTAAGGTCGGGGATAAGGTTAGTTATACAATCGGTGTTAATAACAAAGGCCCTTGCGCAACGAATGTGGCAATCGTCGAACGCCTTGATCAGACTCGATCAGAATCTGTGCCAATCACATCGAAAAAGCAACAGCTGACGTCTGCTGAACAAGATTTCCTTAAAAATAAGCTAACTGACGCAATCTGCCTCTGTGCAGACTCCGATGGATGGGCTTTGTTAGCAGATGTTGGGAGTCGTATCAAACTTATGTTTCCACAAGCTACTGAAAACTTGAATTCCAAAGGGTATAAATGGAGTAAATTAGTCGAGGAGATGACTGAATTTTTTGAGTACAATTCAGATGGTAGAAATACTAATCGCTCTGCGGCTTGTGTACGAATTAAGAAATTGGCTGCTGGCAAAAAATAGCCTACATAATCCTACATAATATAGCGTTGCTCGACAAAAATTGAGCAACAGGGACAATTGAGTACGAAAAATGGTATACCGGAAAAACAGTTAAGAGTGAATTTAGTCATTCCAATCATGGCTACAACGCCAATTCATGACATCGTTGCACCGGATGCCATCAATCTATTAGCTGAACGATTAATTACACCGTTACAAATCTGCCATTACCTGACACTCGCTTTGATAAAGGGATCCACCACAGGGACAAAACCAGCAAGTAGATACAAGCCCGGATGAAACGCAGTGGAATCCGGGTTGATCAGAGTCATTGGCCCAAGATTCTGCAGAATTCCATCCAGTCAGGCTGAATAATAACTTTAATACCCAGTTGCCACAACAAGGTATTAGCCAAATGGTGCGGTTATCTTCAGAACGACGATTCAAGCATGCGCAGCTAAAAACCGGTCCAGCGCATTGGCAAAGGCTTGTTTATCCCTCTGACCAAATGCTGAAGGTCCACCGGAAACTTGCCCGGTATCGCGCAGTCCGGTCATAAAATCACGCATTGCCAAGTGCTCCTTGATATTTTCCTGGGTATACAACTCGCCCCTGGGGTTTAGCGCATAGGCCTGCTTGGCAACCACTTCGGCAGCCAGGGGAATATCGGCGGTAATCACTAAATCATTGGCCTGACACTGCTGCACAATATAACTGTCAGCCACATCAAAACCTCCGGCAACACGTACAGCTTTAATAAATGAGGAAGACGGTGCCGCTATAAATTGATTTGCGACCAATATCAATGGCAACTGCCTGCGTTCCGCCGCCCGAAACAAGATATCTTTGATCACATTGGGACAGGCATCGGCATCGATCCATATTTGCAGGGTCATAATTTTTCTTCTACTTATAATTGGGCCGGATTATAACAGGCCGTAAGTTGCGCTGATAAGAGAACAGCATCGTTCGCTTGTGATGCTCAATGTTCTTCGGCACATCCTATTGTACCGTTTATTGCTGCCGGCAAGGTGGACAACGTCAGCCAGATTGAAACGTATCATCCGGTGATTTGGGGCGGGAATACGGTTAAGCTGCATTACGCCAAGGCAGAGGATTTGCGGGAATATCTGAACCTAACTGTAATCAGGCGCGAGGTGGTAGTGCAGTTTTGGCTCAGGCCTACGGAAGAGCGGTGAGGTTAGATTTTGCCGGGAAGGGCAAAGTGGTTGCTGTGCCCGGCGTTCCGGATTGGTTGTTTTGAGAGGGCATTCATCGGTATGAATGCCCTTTAAAGCCGGTCAAGGGTTGACACCACGGATGAAATCCGGAAAGAATAGCATGATTCGGCGTCGCACTGAGCCCCATAGTTTATCAATTATCCTTATACAAATGACACAAGAACATACCGCAGAGCTTCTATTCCACGGTCCGATAGCCGATGAGTATGATATGCTCAAACTGATTTGTCCACCCGCAGCGGAGATGAGCCGCCAGGTCGGAGAATTTATTGGCGATTGGATGCCCCTTTATCCATACACTCATCTGAATCTGCTGGAAATAGGCTGTGGTACCGGCATTACGACGGCGCATCTGCTGGCTTGCCGGGATCATATTGAAATTGTCAGCGTCGATAATGCACCCGCGATGCTGTCCCAGGCGCGTCAAAACCTCGCACAAGCGCTGGAAGAAGGGCGTCTGCATCTGATCGAAAATGATGCACTGTCGTATTTGCAGGGGATTCCGGCCGGTTCAATCGACATCGTCGCCAGCGCTTATGCTCTGCACAATTTTCTGAGCGGGTACCGGCGGAGAGTGCTTGAAGAAATTTTTCGCGTGCTCAAACCGGGCGGCCTGTTTGTTAACGGCGATCGTTATGCCGTTGATGATGCGGCAGAACATCTCAGAAATACCCAGGAAGAGATAAAAGGCTATTTCCGGGTTTTCCTTGAAATGAACCGTCCTGATCTGCTGGAACAATGGATTGTCCATCTGTTCAGCGATGAATCCGAGGAACACATCATGCGGCTGCAGCCTGCTCTGGAGGCAATGACCGGGATTGGATTCCACGACATCAGCCTACATTTTCGGGATGGCACTAATGCGCTGGTCAGCGCAGTGAAACCTTGATCGTAAATGGTCAATGCACGGCTCACAAGAAGTAAGTGCGTAGGCTGGGTAGGCAAACCCAGCGTTATTAATGCCAGCTAAGCTGATAAGCTGGTTTTCGTTCCTCAACTTGGCCTATTTACGGATAAGTGAAGTTGATTGTTTCATAGGCTGAATAATAGCTTTAAGGTTCTGTTGTTACAACAACGGTTTTGCCAACTTACCCGGTTTGTCTTCAGAATCAGCACTCAACAATGCACCGCTAAAAACCGGTCCAGCGGATTGGCAAAGGCTTGTTTATTCCGTTGTCCAAACGCTGAAGATCCAACGGAAGCTTGCCCGGTATCACCCAGGCCGGTCATAAAATCACGCATTGCTTTTGCCTAACATTAGCTATCAATCAGCATCACCATTTGCTTGATGTTTGCGTTGACCATATTGGTATTTGAATTTACGTTTTAACAAGCCTGCTGGATCGTCGGGGATTCTTTTAAGCCATTGTTCATTGGCTTGTTGTTCTTCATCCGAAGGCTGAGCGATGTCACGCGCTAGTTCAGTTTGTTCCTTGCCTTCGTCTTTCTTCTGCCCGGCTTGTTGAGTCTTATCGGGATCCGGTTTTTTTTCTTCCGGTTTATTTTGCTGTTCTTTATTTTCAGCAGACTTTTGTTCATCTGCCTGTTGCTGTTCAGATTTCTTCTCTTCAGACTGTTCAGGTTTTTGTTCAGATTCATTCTGCTGTTCAGATTGTTCTGATTTATCACTTTCCTTTCCCTGCTGGGAATCCTTTTTGGACTGTTCTTGCTTGTCGTCCTGCTTATTATTTTGCTGCTGCTGTTTTTGTTCTTGCTTTTGCTTTTCCAATTCCTTTTCTACAAGCTCTTTATTGAATTTGGCATCGTTGTCATCAGGATTCAGCATCAGCGCTTTTTCGTAGGCTTTTATAGCTTGCTCTAACTGGCCTGACTGCGCCAAGGCATTGCCCTGATTATAGGTGCTTAGAGCGCTTTGGTTTTTTTTCAGACTTTCCAGTGCTTTGTCATATTTCCCGGCTTTATAGTGTGCTGCCGCTTTCCAGTCAGGATTTTCAAATAACTTTGCCGCTTGCTCAAATTGATTGTTTTTGTAGGCCTGTTGCGCCCGTTGATCTTTAGTCAGCCATAAATCCTGCCATTCGAAGGCATAACTGTTTTTAGGAAGAGGCAATAATAGCAACAAGGCAAAACATAGCAGGCCTTTTCTGAAGCTCAATGCCGCCAAGGGTAAAACCAGCAACAAAACCCAAGGGCCTTTGTCTGCCCATTGATCCAGCAATAAATTTTTGTTCTCCTTGCCTTGTTGCTGAACTGGTTTGTTTATAGTTGCCAGCAAGGTTTGAATATCCGCATCATTTGCCGTTATTGTTTGATAAACACCCTTTCCTGCCTGAGCCAGTTTTGCCAAATCACTGGGATTTAATTTAGGAATTACAATTGTTCCCTGCTCATCTTTCAAAAAACCACCCTCGGGCAGCGCTATTGGTGCGCCGTCAACTGTTCCGACACCCAATATTGATAAAGTGTAGCTATCGAGTTTTTTTACTGCGGCCAACGTTTTATCACCATTAACGCTATCGGTCACCAACAATATCTGGCCTTTTTGCAGGCCTGCCTGTTTAAACAATTCAACGGCTTTTTCCAGTACTAACGCGGTATTGTTGCCTTCGCTGGGCATAATATCGGTAGTGAGTGCTGATAACTGGCTATCTATGGTTTCAGTATCATCGGTCAACGGCGTGACAGTAAAAGCATCGCCGGAATAAACCAGCAATGCAGTCTGGCCATCCTTGCGTTGCTTTAGAATATCGGCAATTTTGTATCTCGCCCGGATCAATCGGCTGGGTTTAATATCTTCTGCATCCATGGACCGCGACAAATTCAATGCAATCACCAAAGCCGATTCATTTCTGAAGATGGGCGAAGGCAAGCGTTGCCAGGTGGGCCCCGCCAGTGCAATTATCACCAACAAAGCGGCAATGGCGCCTGTTGTTAATGGCCAACGGCTCTGGTTTACGGCCTTTTCCTGTAACAAATACGGCAATAATTCCGCATCGCACACCGCTGACCAATTGCCTTGGCTGAGTTTGTTTCTTAGCATTAAAACGACTATCAAAACATAGGGGATAATGGCCAGCAGCCAATAGGGTCTGATAAAGTGAAATTCAGCCAGGTTCATGACAACCTCACACGGGACAGGCAGATAAAGGCAACCAGGCTCAACGCCACTGATAACGGCCAAAAATACAATTCGCTACGCGGCCTGAAGTATTGTTTGTCTTTTTCAACGGGTTCAAGCTTGTCCAGTAACATATAGATGTTGTTCAACTCATCAGTATTTCTGGCTCGAAAATAACGGCCGCCAGTACTTTCAGCAACTTTGACCAAGGTATTTTCATCCAGGTCACGCGAGGGATTAACTTTGCGGTTACCGAAAAAACTGCGCACTATCATTTCATCGGCGCCTACGCCGATGGTATATATTTTTAATTGGTTTGCGGCAGCCAATTCAGCCGCTTTTAAAGGTGAGACTTCGCCGGCGGTATTGGCGCCATCGGTTAACAGCACCAAAACGCGGCTATTGGCGGGTTGATTTTTAAGACGTTTAACAGCCAAACCGATGGCATCGCCTATCGCAGTATTGTCGCCGGCAAGGCCGATAGCGGATTCATCTAACAAGGTCTGCACGGTTTTTCTATCAAACGTTAAAGGCGTTTGTAAATAAGCCTGAGTGCCGAATAGGATTAACCCCACCCTGTCACCGACACGCCTGTTAATAAAATCACTGGCTACCCATTTGATTGCGGTCAGCCTATCGACAGGCTTCTTGTTAATTAAAAAATCCTGTTCTTCCATACTGGCGGATAAATCTACGGCCAGCATTAAATCCCGTCCACTCACCGCCTGTTCAACCGGTTCCCCCAGCCATTGCGGCCGGGTACATGCTATAACCAATAAAAGCCACGCGATTGCCGCCAGCAATAACGGCCATTGTTTGGCTTGGGAAACAACCTGTGTTTTACCTTCAGAAAAATCATCCAGAAACGGGACTTTTAATGCCGCCTGCTCTACAGGGCTATCAGCTGGAACCAGCCAGCGGATTAATAAAGGCAAGGGTAAGGCGGTCAATAGCCAGGGCCATTCAAAATGAATCATGATTTTGGTTTTATTTTGGCTTGTTTTGTTTGGGCGTTAAGCCAGTCTTCACACAGACTGATGAGTTGGGAAATTTCAAGTTCGGTAGGAGGGATATTCCGATAAGGCGCTTCAGCCAACAGCTGACCGCAGCCTTCACTAAAAGGTGCGCCTGTTACCGATCTATCGAGAAATTCTAACCATTGACGTCCTGTTAAACTCGCGACTTCAGTTCTCGCGTAGACACTGATAGCGACCCGGCGAGCCAGCATGGATAGTTCGCGCAGTTTCCTGTTGTTGTCCAGGGCAGGGTTTTCTTTGATAGCTGCCAGATTTTTTTTAGCCGTTTTAATGGCAGTTTTAAGTGTCAGACGTTTATAGAGCCAGTATAAAAAAAATATCAAAAAGGGAATTAAAACCGCTAGAAGCCACCAGCCGATTGCCGGAGGCCACCAGCCGATTGCTTCAGGCAGATGTATATCTTTAAGAGGAAGTTGAGTTGTTGGCATTCGTTTTAATTAAAGTAACGGCTTCAGTTGCGGAGGCGAATTAGCCACACCCCAGCACCTTTTTATTAAAAAATATCATCTTAAACATTGGATGGGGTCTTCTACAGTACTGCATTGAATAAATGCCAAATTTCGTTTTTTAGCTAATA
>JBAQEN010000180.1:0-6004 GCA_049286765.1 Methylococcaceae bacterium | reverse complement strand
ATGCCCAGCGGTTTGACCAACAAAGAAAAAGCCCGCGCCCGTCAAGCTTACGCTATCGGTAAAATTGGCCGCAAAGAGCTCCTCGAAGCCGAGTCTGCGTCTTACCACAGTCCAGGCACCTGTACGTTTTACGGTACCGCAAACAGCAACCAGATGATGATGGAAATTATGGGACTGCATCTACCCGGCAGTTCATTCATCAACCCTTACACACCGTTACGCGATGAATTAACCAAAGCGGCAGCCAGACAGGTTTTGAAATTTACTGCGTTGGGTGACGATTACCGCCCGATTGCCCATATGGTCGATGAGAAAGCGATAGTTAATGCTGTCATCGGCTTGCTGGCAACTGGAGGATCAACCAACCACACCATGCACTTGATTGCCATTGCCCGTGCATCCGGTATCGTTCTTAACTGGGATGATTTTGACAGACTCTCCAAAGCAATTCCCTTGATAGCAAAAATCTATCCCAACGGCCCTGCTGATGTTAACCACTTTCAAGCCGCTGGCGGTATGGGCGTATTAATTGCTGAACTGCTAAGGAACGGTCTCCTGCATGAAGATATTATAACGGTTGCTGATCAGCGCGGCATGAACAGCTACTGCCAGGAACCGAAGCTGATTGACAATAAATTGAAATGGGAACCCGTCCCCGAAGCATCTTTAGATACCGAAGTTCTCAGCCCGGTTGCCAAGCCGTTTGCTACCGGTGGCGGCCTGCATGTAATGCACGGCAATTTAGGACGCGGCATATCCAAACTTTCCGCTGTGTCTGCTGATCATCAGATAGTTGAAGCGCCAGCCGTGGTATTTGATGACCAGACTGATTTTCTTGCGGCCTTTCAACGTGGTGAGCTGGAAAAAGATTTTGTCGCCGTTATTCGCTTTCAGGGACCACGCTCTAATGGTATGCCGGAACTGCATAAACTGACACCGCCACTGGGCGTATTGCAAGATAAAGGCTTTAAAGTTGCCCTGGTTACCGATGGACGCATGTCAGGCGCTTCGGGCAAAGTCCCCTCAGTTATCCATATGTGCCCGGAATGTGAAGCTGGTGGACCCTTGGCAAAAGTACACAATGGCGATATTATCTCCATGAACCTACAAACCGGCGATATCAATGTTTTGGTGGACGAGGCAGAATTCAATGCCCGAATTCCACTGCCCAATTCTGCAAAAAATCACCATTATGGCATGGGACGCGAGATGTTTGGCGGCTTCCGGCTGGGCGCATCTTCTGCTGAAACAGGTGCTTCCAACCTTTTTCTTGTCGATTAACGGATAGGTTCAAGGTGAAAGGTACAAAAAGCAACCCACTACACCCTGAACCTTTCACCTTTCACCTTTCATCTTGTACCTAAAAACACATGAGTTCAAACAACTGGAAAATCCAACCTAAAGAAGTTTTAAATGCCGGCCCCGTGATGCCCGTCATGGTTATTCAAAATCTGGATGATGCTGTACCTTTGGCAAAAGCCCTGGTTGCAGGCGGCATAAAAGTACTGGAAATAACTTTACGCACGCCGATTGCACTGGATGCCATCAGACTCATCAGCCAGGAAGTCAAGGATGCAATTGTCGGTGCCGGCACTATTACTACGCCCGAACAATTAAAAGCGGCTGAAGATGCAGGAGCGGTTTTTGCCATTAGTCCCGGCTTGACACCAACACTGCTAACTGCCGCTAAAGCGGGAAATATTGCGTTGATTCCAGGCATATCGACACTGTCGGAATTAATGTTGGGCATGGAATACGGCCTGGATCATTTCAAATTTTTTCCGGCGGAAGCCGCAGGTGGCATACCGATGCTAAAATCCATCGCAGGCCCTATCCCGTCCGCTACATTTTGCCCGACCGGCGGGATTTCACCTGACAATTACAATGCCTATCTAAACTTAGGCAATGTCGCTTGTGTGGGCGGATCCTGGCTAGTCCCTGCAGATGCTGTAAGGTCGAAAAACTGGGCTAAAGTGACTGAATTGGCAAAGCAAGCCATAACAAATGTTACTCATTCCTGAGTCGCCCTCCCCTGTGATTGTGCCATATCGTTTTTAAAATTAGGAGAAAGTCATGTCCGATCTACGCAGCTTTACCTTGAATGAAAACGCCAAGTCTATATGCGAACTACCCGTTTTATCAGGAACTATAGGGCCCGATGTAATAGATGTACAGGAGCTGTATAAACAGACCGGCATGTTTACTTACGACCCTGGTTTTACGTCTACCGCCAGTTGCAGCTCAACCATTACCTACATAGATGGTGAAGCGGGTATATTGCTTTACCGTGGTTATCCTATTGAACAACTGGCAGAAAAATGTACTTTTCTGGAAGTGTGCTATTTATTGCTTAACGGTGAGTTGCCCAACAAAGTACAAATGCAAGAGTTCGAAGACTCTATTACTTTGCACACGATGCTGCATGACCAGCTTACCAATTTCTTCAAAGGCTTTCGTCGTGATGCACACCCCATGGCTATTATGGTTGCCGTAGTGGGTGCATTATCATCGTTCTATCACGATGCACTGGATATAAAATCTAAAGAGGATCGTGACATTAGCGCCATACGCCTGATTGCCAAAGTTCCGACAATTGTGGCAATGTGTCATAAATACAGCATCGGCTTACCGTTTATGTATCCGCAAAACAAGTTGAGTTATGTGGAAAATTTTATGCGCATGATGCTGGGAACACCCTGCGATGATTATGTACCTAATCCGGTATTGGTACGCGCACTGGACAGAATTTTAATCCTTCATGCCGATCATGAACAAAACGCTTCAACCTCGACCGTCCGCTTGGCCGGTTCCAGCGGCGCCAACCCCTATGCCTGCATTACCTCCGGGATTGCCTGTCTTTGGGGCGCAGCTCACGGCGGCGCTAACGAAGCCGTACTTAACATGCTAATAGAAATTGGAGATATTTCACATATCCCCGCTTATATAAAAAAAGCCAAGGATAAAAACGATCCGTTCAGGCTTATGGGCTTCGGCCACCGCGTTTATAAAAATATTGATCCCCGCGCCAAATTGATGCGTGCAACCTGTCATGAAGTTCTCACAGAACTGGGGGTGCATGATGACAAGATATTCGCATTAGCCCTGGAACTGGAACGCATCGCTCTGGAAGATGATTACTTCATCGAGAAAAAACTTTATCCGAATGTCGATTTTTATTCAGGTATTGTATTTCATGCATTAGGCATCCCTTCCAATATGTTTACCGCCATGTTCGCGATGGGCAGGACGGTTGGCTGGATTGCGCATTGGGATGAAATGATTGCTGATCCCGATCAAAAAATCGGACGACCCAGACAACTTTATACCGGAGCAAAACGGCGTGACGTACCTGCGCAACACGGCACATCGATTTAAGGCTTACAGTTGGAGTAATACTGTCTCATACTAAAGAGTCTTGGGTTACTACAACTGAGCTTGCATGAAGTATTGTCATTAATTGTACGAGAAATACCGAACCTGTCGATTTTTTAAAGTAGTCAGTTTTAAACCGGTGCCCCGGCGTGCGGGTCATGGTAGTTGTTCACTGACAACCAGTATCTCAATAAAGAGCGCCATAATTATACATGGAACACCATTATCAGCTCCAAGCATCAATTGGCGCTTTCGTAACTGTTAAAAACCTGATAGTGATTTTCTCTGTCGAAACTCATAACGTTATAGGGATCTTTTCTGCCACCCATCTCCATACCCGGTGTCCCGCTGGGCATGCCAGGAACCGCGATTCCAACTATTTTGGGTTTGGTTTTCAGCAGTTTCGTGATGTCATTGGCGGGTACATGGCCTTCAATCACATAACCGTCGACTATGGCCGTGTGACAGGAAGCCATTTCTTCCGAAACGCCATATTTATTTTTTATTGCCTGGACGTCATCGGTAACGATATCCTTGACATTGAAGTTATTTTTTTTCAAATGTTCCAGCCATTTTCCACAACATTTACAGCTTGGGCTTCTATAAACAATAATATCAACAGGTTTACTTGCTGAAAGGGTCTCGGCCCTAATACCTGTATTGAAAACGAGCAAAGCAATTGCCAGAAAAATAGTTAATACTTTCATACTTGCATCCTCCAGTGTGACTATTGATGATAAACCGGGCTGTATTGATGTACGGCATCGACCATGGCTTTAACGTGATCCGGATTGATGTCCGGCAAAATACCATGCCCCAGATTGAATACATGCCCGGAACCCGAGCCGTATTTATGCAAAATGGCTTTGACTTTTTCGGCGATGATTTCCGGTTGCGCATAAAGGGCAACCGGGTCCATATTACCCTGCAAAGCGACCTGGTCGCCGACTCTGGCCCGCGCTTTTTGTATATCTGTCTGCCAATCCAGTCCCAGAGCCTCATAACCCGCATCAGTCATGGCTTCCAGCCAAAGTCCACCGCCTTTGGTAAACAGAATGGCTGGAATTTGCTGCCCTGCCACTTCGGTCTTTAGCAATGCCCTGACTTGCTTGGCGTAATATAATGAAAATTCAACATAGTCTTCGGATGTCAACATCCCGCCCCAGGTATCAAATAACATGACAGCCTGAGCACCCGCCTCAATCTGGGCATTCAAGTAAGACGCTACCGAAGAGCTAAGTTTATCCAGCATGACATGTAACAACTTGGGCTGTTCATACATGAGGCCTTTAACTTTCTGAAAACTTTTGCTGCTGCCGCCCTCAACCATATAAGTCGCCAAGGTCCAGGGACTTCCTGAAAAGCCAATCAACGGCACACTGCCTTGCAGGGTTTTTCTGATTAACCGAACCGCATCAAGCACATAACGCAAATCGGCATCCGGGTCAGGAACCGGCAGTTTATTGATATCGGCAGCCGTTTTCACCGGATATTTGAATTTGGGACCTTCACCCTCGGTAAAGTAAAGACCCAGGCCCATTGCATCAGGAATGGTCAATATATCTGAAAACAAAATGGCCGCATCAAAATCAAAGCGCCGCAGGGGCTGCAAGGTCACTTCACAAGCTAACTCGGGATTGGTGCACAGATTTAAAAAACTGCCAGCCTGCTCCCTGACTTTTCTGTATTCCGGCAAGTATCTTCCGGCCTGACGCATCATCCACACAGGCGTGCGATCAACAGGTTGTTTTAAAAGGGCTTTGAGAAAAATGTCGTTTTTTAATAAAGTCATTAAGTGTGATTATACAGGTTTAAAATATTGTAATAGTTGCCAAGTTTATACGCTTCAGCTTCTATTTTGCTTAAGTAATCGATCATAAATCCTTTAGCAACTTTTACCATGAAACGAAGTTTTATCTTTCATTCTCAGTTGCAGATAGCAACGTTTACAAGTGTTTAAATTTTATTTAAACATTTATATAACTACCCAACAGCAAAAATAAAACGCCACAGATTCACAGATAAAATTTATCAACTGTTCAGAAGTAATAAAAAGTCATTTTATAATCTGCAAATCTGTGCCAACAAAACATCAACTGCATAGTTACAAATTTATACACCTTATTTATTCTTAAGCGCACTCATTTTTCTCGCCATTGAATTACGGAACTCAGCGGGCAGGGATTGTTTAGCTTTATTTGCCAAGGCGAAGCTGGTGAAAGAGCCATAGATCAGTACAAACCTTTCCTTGCCATTGCCTACCTTCTTCTTAAGATACCTTAAGTTATCTTTCATCAGTGGATGTTTTTTCAGAACATCCTTCGCTGCCTGCTCCTTTGATAACACAATGATCTGCAATGTATAATTGTCGGTCGCTTGAGTTTTTAGCCATTGCTCACCGTTATCTTGACTCTCTTCGACTTCTGCTGGCCTTTTGATAATCGGTTCAACTGGCTTCCGCGCTATCATTTCCGGATTTTTCGACACCGATGACCCTTTATTAACGATCTTACTGGCATCAGATACGCCGGTAGGTACTATGAATTCAGTGGTTTTTTGTTGAGTATCACCAGCTTGTTGTTGATTGCATAGCGCCCAATCAAGCGCAGCCTGATTTGCTCCGGACTCATGA
>JBAQEN010000179.1:0-1587 GCA_049286765.1 Methylococcaceae bacterium | reverse complement strand
AGAGCCCAGCTGAATAATGGGCTAACTTTCCAGATAAAATCATAGCTTGTTGACCATTTTTCAAAAAAAATGCCGGAAGCAGTCATAGGGCAAGTTTCCGGCATTTTGAATTCTTTCATAGTCTCGTACGCTTAACCGCCGAATCGTGTGCGCCTGGTCGCCGAGGGGCAAATCATTGCTGAACACGGTCCTCGTTTTGGGCGTGATCAGCTGATCCACGACCCTTGGCACACTCTGCCGGTGTTAGAGAAAAAGCCGGGGGCCTCAGGCATGGTGCGCCGTTTCAGAGTTGGGATTTGCCGCTTGCAATTAAAGTGGTTCGAGATCGTATTCTCAAACAGGATAAGGGCGATCGGGCTTTTGTCGATTTGTTGCTGATGACCCGGTCATTGGGCGATAGCGGTCTGGAAACACTGGACGTGGCGTGTGATCTGACCTTACAAACCGGTATCATGAGCGCAGCGATTGTGCTCAATGAAATGCGCCGTTTAACCGAAGCAGCAAAGCCTAAACCGTTGCATGATAGCTCCTCAATACCGGCACTGACGCTGAAACCAGTGGCTGATTGCAGTCGCTACGACACCTTGCGGAGCGAACGCCATGTCCATTGATCGCACAGCGCAACTAAAAACCTTGCATCTTTACGGCATGGCGGCAGCCTGGAGTGAATGGCAGGCTGAATACGCCATCCAACAAAAGCCGGTGATGCCGGAAGTCTGGCTGGATCGACTGATCGAAGCTGAACAGGTCGACCGTCAAGCCCGCAGCTTAAATTACCAACTCAAAGCCGCACGCTTTCCCAATGCAGCGCGATCTGATGAGTTTTGAATGGCAGGAAACGCCGTTACAACGCGCGAGGATCGAACAACTGGCGACCGCTGGCTTTATGGATCAAGCCGACAATTTAATCCTGGTGGGTGGCACCGGTACCGGCAAAACCCATCTGGCAACGGCCTTGGCGGTCTCAGCTATTCACCAAGGAAAACGCGTGCGATTCTATAACGCTGTTGATCTCATCAATCAACTGGACAAGGAAAAGCAACAGGGAAAAGCAGGAAATCTGGCCAAGCAGTTGATACCGATGGATGCTGTGATTTTGGATGAACTAGGCTACTTACCGTTCCCAGAATCCGGCGGCGCCTTATTATTCCACCTCACCAGCCATTTGTATGAGAAAACCTAGCTAATCATTACCACCAATCTCAATTTTACGGAATGGGTTCAGGTATTTGGAGATGCCAAGATGACAACGGCGCTGTTAGATCGCATTACCCATCATTGCGATATTTTGGAAACTGGCAACGATTCCTATCGATTTAAACAACGAAAAAAGGCAACTGAAAACAAAAACCCTACCAAATAACTGGAAACTTTTCGACGCTCTTTACTCGAAAGTTTTCAACGCCGTTTGACACCCGTGGAAGAAATATACCGGCCCGAAGCCGCTTGAAGGCAAGCAGGCGGGGAGTCGCTATTTTTGCGAAAGCTTTTTTGGGCATCCCTGCCCAACAAGCGGCAAAAATTACGCGACCGCTAATGCCTTCGGCGGCCCCAGCCGTCCTGCTTCACTCGTTGCATACCCAACAG
>JBAQEN010000178.1:0-5074 GCA_049286765.1 Methylococcaceae bacterium | reverse complement strand
GGATTACTGTTTTTTTCAAATATCAGTGAGCTCATTCCCTGATACAATAACCTCTAAGCCGGAATCCGGCTTTAATTAGCTAAAGCCAGGCTGCAAAATTACAACCAACTGAACCATGAGCATGGATAAAATAATAAATAGTGGAATCAAGTTTCCTCAAACGCGCATGAGAAGAATGCGTTATAACGATTTTTCCCGTCGTTTAATGCGTGAAAACCGCTTATCCGTTGATGATCTGATTTACCCGATGTTTGTAACCGAAGGCGTAAATTCAAAAGAACCTATCTCATCGATGCCGGGCATAGAACGGTTTTCGCTGGATTTGCTGCTGGCAGAGGCTGAAGAAATTTATCATCTCGGCATCCCTGCAATTGCACTGTTTCCAGTTACGCCCACAGAAAAAAAATCAGACAATGCCGCCGAAGCCTATAATCCTGACGGGTTAGCCCAGCGCAGTGTAAGGGCGCTAAAAAAAGCCTTTCCCGGATTGGGAATTATTACTGATGTCGCACTGGATCCTTTTACTTCACACGGGCAGGATGGACTTATTAATCAGGATGGCTACGTCATTAATGATGAAACTATTGACGTTTTAGTCAAACAAGCCTTATCTCATGCTGAAGCCGGGGCCGATATTGTTGCGCCTTCGGATATGATGGACGGCCGAATTGGTACGATAAGACAAGCACTGGAAGCGCAGAACCATATCAACACATTAATACTCGCCTACTCTGCCAAATACGCGTCCAGCTTCTATGGTCCGTTCAGAGATGCGGTGGGCTCGGCCGGGAACCTGGGTAAAGGCAATAAATACAGCTATCAAATGGATCCGGCTAATTCTGATGAGGCCTTGCGCGAAATTCAGCTGGATTTGCAGGAAGGTGCGGATATGGTCATGGTTAAACCCGGAATGCCTTATCTGGATATTATTCGCCGGGTCAAGGACCAGTATGGCGTACCGACGTTTGCCTATCAGGTCAGCGGTGAATACGCGATGATCAAAGCCGCCGCGATGAACGGCTGGCTGGATGAAAAACAGGTTGTCCTGGAATCCTTGTTGGCCTTCAAACGTGCGGGCAGTGATGCAATTTTGACCTATTATGCGAAGTCTGTAGCCCAATGGTTACAGGAATAGCGCTGGTTAATCAGCAGAGTCTCTGCCTGATATTTCCTTGGCGATTAAATGCGCTTGTATTAATCGTCTCTCCTACATGACAGCTGAAATGGAGCTTATTACATGCTAGAGGACACAGAGATTACCGCCAAAAGACGTATTTATGTCGAAGAAGCTATTTTGATTTTGCTGCTTGTTCTGTCGCTGGTAGGCGTTCGAATCACCGATTTTTCTCCAGTAGATGGCTATGGATACTGGATGATTATGGTTTTTGTATTTGCGCTGTTTGCAATAATTATCGCTTGGCTACAATCCAAACATCGTATGACTGATTTTAAGAAAATATTACGCGAGCAATCTATACACTGGTTCACCTCTTTACTCATGGTGGAAGGCGTATTCTCGTTACAAAAATCTGATCATTTATCTCAAGCAGATGCAGGATTAGTTATTATGATGATTTTAGCGCAGTCAACCATTCTTGATGGACTGCGAGTTGGCTGGCGTTTTAGCCTGGTAGGGATTTTCCTGGGGGTATCCGCTATTATTGCTGCACATACGCAACACTTTTTCTGGATTGAATTAATTATCGCCATTTTTATTGTTATGGGGACAATTTTAGTTGAAGTTTGGCTAGAAAAGAGAGCGCGGGCATGATGTTATTAGACCGCTATGCGGTTTTTGGCTACCCTATCAAGCACAGCAAATCACCCCGTATTCATCAGATTTTTGCCGAGCAGACGGGACAAGCGCTTGAATATAGCGCACAAGAAGTTCCCGCTGAGCGATTTTCATCAGCTGTTGCGGCATTTTTCGCCACTGGCGGTAAGGGCTTGAATTGCACAATTCCGCTGAAAGAACTCGCCTGGGCTTATGCTGATAAAAAAACAGAACGCGCACGATTAAGTAAAGCCGTAAATACGCTGGCGCTACAGGCGGATGGTTCCATTCTGGGCGATAATACCGATGGCATAGGCTTGGTAACCGATTTAATGACTAATCATGCCATCACTTTAGCTGGAAGCAGAATCCTGATTCTGGGCGCGGGTGGCGCAAGCAGAGGCATTATAGCCCCCATTCTTGAACAATCCCCACAAGCCATAGTGATCGCTAACCGCACAATTGATAAAGCAGTCAATCTGGCTACAGAATTTCACGATAAAGGCTCCATAACAGGTTGCGGCTTTAAAGAATTAAAATATCGGCAATTTGATTTGATTATAAACGCAACATCAACCAGTTTAAGCGGACAATTGCCACCATTGCCAGAAGATTTACTCGCTAAAAACGGTGTATGTTATGATCTTGCTTATAGCAATGAGCCGACAGTTTTTGTTCGTTGGGGGCTGGACAATCATGCTCTAAAAAGTCTGGATGGTCTGGGAATGCTGGTCGAACAGGCGGCGGAAGCCTTTTTTATCTGGCGCGGCGTACGCCCAAAAACCCGGCCTGTTATCGAGCTACTGAATGCAGAACGAGAACATTAAGGAGGAAGACTCATAAGCCACTCTTGCAATCTAAGTAATTGAACAATGATGGCTAAGCTTTATTTGGAATCAACTAAGAAACGTTCATAAAACAAGTTCGCCCAGTGTAGCAATAAAGCGCAAGCAATACCGTAAATAGAACTATGCGCTTTTAATAAAACCGAATGAATGTTACCTGCGTCTTCAAAAGAACTATGGCAGCAAACGCGAAAGTTATAGAGCCGCTTGCTGGAAAAAACGGCGGTATATAACCATTGAAACCCTTAAACAAAATGGCTTAATTGTGAAAGCCAATAGTATTGATAAAGTTTATAGGATTGGCAGTAAAGTAGTGGGCGGTTTTAAAAAGTCCATGCGCATTTTGTTTGATGTTCATCTTGGGCGGTGGAATTATGCCATCGTCCCCCAACAGGGCTGATATTGAACTTGCCTACGTTATACATCGCGCGGCAGCGGGTATACGGAAATTATGACAGTGCGGCGTATATTTGATGCTCTTTCCTTAACAATTTTGGTTAGTCATCGCTATGGCAATACTTGCTTGTATCACTGATGAGCTGTTGACACCCTAAATACTGAATTGCCTATCTGGAATTCGTCGCCAACGTTTACCGGTAATGAAGCGGCGGAGAACCGTGTGCCATTAAGATAGGTACCATTGCGGGAATTCAGATCGGTAAGGAGCAGTGTGTTCGATTCAAAATGCAGACTGGCGTGATTTCCAGATACATATTCGTCACCGGCTATTACAATATCGTTTTGGGAATTTGCCCCCAAATTTAACCGTTTTTTATTCATTACAAAACTCCGCCCCTTGCTAGCGCCCATGATTCCAAGTATAGCTACAGAAGGTTGTCCTTCTTTACCTGATTGGATAAAGCTCTCATCTACCATCGTTTTTCTGGGATGTTTTTTAGGAGGTGGTAAATTATTATTGATTTCATTGTTTAACCATTCAGCCAGTTTTTCGATTACTAGTTGATACTCGCAAGAACTCTTTTTGCCCGGAGCGAAGCTCGGGTTGTCCTGCATGTCTTTTCCGAGTTGGTATAGTCGGCGCAGCACACCTGCCTGTATTCCTGAAATAATATTTACGGAACACAAAATATTTATTGCGTCCGGTAACTCAAGAGACTTTGGAGATTGTTGGCCGTATATTGCCAAAGCTTTGTTAAAAACCTTGCCGAGATTTTCGAACGCTTGTAATGCGCCTTCCCTGGGTAAGAGGGTTTGTGCTACGGCAGGTTGTGTTTTTGCTTTTAGGGGTAAAATCTTGAACTGATATTCGGCATCGGGTGTAATTTCCTCTAATTCATCGCGAAATTTCTTTTGAAATTTGAATTTGGAACTGAATAGACTAAGGACATCTACCCCAATTTCCAATGATTCTGGTTTGAATTTGATTAATAGCCAGCCAAATAATGGTAACGTTCCGGTTATTGCCAGAGCGATGCGGCCCCCTGTTGAAAGGTCGAAATTTAAATTCCATTCCATTAGGCGCCTCTCTTTTTTTGAACGAGTATGAATGATGGATTAATTACTCGAAAATCGGGATATTACACAATGTTTTAGATGGGTATTAATCCCGATTGCTAATATATGCCAACGTTTAAACTATGGGGCACAATTATATTTGAACAAAACATATCACTTGTTGGTGCTTTTTGCAAGTCGAAGTCAGTTTATATAAGTATTAGCTTATGCTCGTCACAGATGAAATTCCGGCACTAAAAAAATAGCCGGTACACTGAAAATTACCAGTCAGCAATTTACTTAATTCTCCTTCTGTAACGATCTGGCGCCGCAGATAATTCATCGCATACCCGTTTGAAAAATGAAAAAGTTTCATAGGAATGCGCATGAAATAACTTATGTATCTGTGGATGAATTAATTCCCCACGACACGCTGCCCAATGCCCCATTGGCGATATTATTTCATGCATATTCCCAAGCGCTAACTTAAAGCTATTTTTATTCACGTGGCGTATATAACCGGCAATAACTACGATAATTATGGTTACCGGTTGGGTATGTTATTTATTCAGAAAATTTCCTGATGATCTATGCTTACTTGATAGAATAAGAGATTGTATTACGCAACTAATTCATTGAGTTATGCTAGAAACTTCAGGCAATCAAATTAAGGACGGTCTATTAATGCGCATTAAGGCTTTGCAAAATCCAGCGATTAATAGTTGGCTGGCTGTCGTTGTTACTGCCATATTGTTTTATATAGCCGGCAAATTGACCTTGTCTTTGTCATTGCCACCCAGTTATGCCACAGCTATTTGGCCACCTGCCGGTATTGGCTTAGCGGCTGTTTTGTTGTGGGGTTATCGGGTTTTTCCAGGCATATTTATAGCCGAATTACTTATACATTATGAAGTCTACGATATGTCGGCTTTATTGGAATCTCCGCCGGAATTATTGGTTTTTTTTCTTAACCCGTTTAATAGTGTTATCAGATCCTGGT
>JBAQEN010000177.1:0-7701 GCA_049286765.1 Methylococcaceae bacterium | reverse complement strand
GTCCTAGCTGATATCCCCAAGGTTGATAATTATTTTTCATGCATGTTACTTTAAGAATGAGCACAAAATAACTTTGTACGAGTTAATTGTGTGATTGAGTCATTTAGGTGCGAATAAATTCGCACCTACAGTTGCCTGTGTTATTTCATGCTCATTTCTTAGTTCGATTTTTGCGATATTTTTCCAAAACGTGGTTTATCAATAATGATATTTTATCGAGTTTATTATGTGGTCTTTAAGGATGTTTCGTGGTAAATGTCTAAAAATAACCAAAAATATACACGAATAATTAATATCAAAAATGTCAGAATCCAATAACAACGATCTACAGTCTACTTTTTTTAAGGTTTCGAGATTCTCGGTTGCACCGATGCTCGATTGGACGGATAGACACTGCCGTTTTTTTCATCGGCTGATTACACAACGTGCATTGTTGTATACCGAGATGGTAACGACCGGGGCGTTAATTCATGGCGATCACCACCGGTTTATGCAATTTAATGCAATTGAAAATCCGCTTGCGTTTCAATTAGGTGGCAGTAATCCGCGCGAATTAGCCAGTTGCGCGAAGATGGTTGAGGACTATGGTTATATGGAAGTAAATTTGAATGTCGGCTGCCCCAGTGACCGGGTTCAGAATGGGCGTTTTGGCGCTTGTTTGATGGCTGAACCGGATCTGGTTGCCGAGTGTGTGGCTGCAATGTCTCAGGCGGTTGTTATTCCAGTCACCGTTAAATCAAGAATTGGCATTGATGAGCGTGATTCATATCAGGAACTGGTGCATTTTATTACTACGGTTGCCAGTGCCGGTTGCAAAACATTTATTGTTCATGCCAGAAAAGCCTGGTTAAGCGGCTTGTCGCCCAAGGAAAATCGTGAAGTGCCGCCATTGCGTTATGAAATGGTCTATCAATTAAAAAAGGACTTTCCACAGCTAGATATCATCTTGAATGGCGGCATTACCTCGTTAAATCAGGCCGAAGAAATGTTGAAAAATGTTGATGGCGTCATGATGGGGCGAGAAGCTTATCACAATCCTTATATATTAGCGGATGTTGATAAGCGGATTTTTGGCGCATCCAGTGATCCCATTTCACGTTATGCGATTGTGGCGTTATTAATACCTTATATTCAGCAACAACTCAAAGCCGGAGCTCGTTTAAACAGTGTTTCGCGGCATATTTTAGGTCTTTTTCATGGAGAACCGGGCGCCAGAGCTTGGCGCAGAACTATCAGTGAAAATGTCAGTAAATCCGGTGCAGACGAAAATGTGATATTGGAAGCATTAAAGTTCACGACTCAAAGATTATAAGAAGGCCTAAGGTAAAAAATTCTTTTGTCTTGATGGACTTGGTAAACTTTTAGAAATGTTCAAAATGTGGCAGCAACTTAAAAGGTAGTGCTATACTTCGAACTATTTTTTTATAGTCAGGACTGAAGCCTTGGAAGAGCATTTTGCAAAAATTATTACAGCCGTCGGTGAAGATTTAAGTCGTGAAGGTCTGATCGATACGCCCAAACGCGCCGCCGAAGCATTCAAATTTCTAAACAACGGCTACGAGAAAACGCTGGAAGAGGTGTTGAATGACGCTATTTTTACCGCCGATACGGAAGACATGGTTATTGTTAAGGATATCGAATTATATTCATTATGTGAACATCATTTGCTGCCGTTTATTGGAAAATGTCATGTGGGTTATTTGCCGCAAGGCAAAGTGCTGGGTTTGTCCAAAGTGGCTCGCATCATTGATATGTATGCGCGGCGTTTGCAAATACAGGAAAAATTGACTAAACAAATAGCGGATGCAATTGAGCTTTCAATTGGCGCCAGAGGTGTGGCAGTGGTTATTGAGGCCAAGCATTTATGTATGATGATGCGGGGTGTTGAGAAACAAAATTCAGTGATGACTACGTCAGTAATGACGGGAATTTTTCGTAAAGAAATTAGTACGCGCTCGGAATTTTTAAATCTGCTTAACCGATAGGCTGTTGATGGTTAACAAAAAAATTGGTGTTTTATTGGCAAATCTGGGTTCGCCGACTGCACCGACAACACCGGCGGTTCGGAGGTTTCTTAAGGATTTTCTGTGGGATCCTCGGGTCGTTAATCTGCCTCGCCCTCTGTGGTGGGTGATTCTGCATTTTTTTGTATTGCCATTTCGACCCGCTCGATCTGCCTTAGCATATCGTAAAATTTGGCATGAAAAAGGCTCGCCTTTAACTTACCTGACCCGGGAGTTAACCGAGAAAACAGCTAATCAACTTAGCGCTAAGGGCATTACAACAGATTTTGTGATGCGCTATGGCGAACCTTCCATAGCAAACCAGTTAAGAGCGTTTAAAAAAGCCGGCATAACTGATTTGATCATATTGCCTTTATATCCCCAGTATTCTTCGACCACTACTGCATCGATTTATGATCATCTGGTCAAGGAGCTTAATAAATGGCGGCATCTGCCCAACATTCAATTTATCAGCGATTACCATCAGGATAAACATTATATTACTGCGGTAGCTGAATCTATTGAACAGGCGTGGCGTGAGGGGGATAGAAATGAATTGTTACTAATGTCTTTTCACGGCTTACCTGAGCAATTGACTAAATGGGGCGATCCTTACTTTCATCAGTGCCATAATACAGCGGCTTTGATTGCCGAAAAACTGGGCCTCAAGGAAAAAGAATGGATGATTGTCTTTCAATCCCGTTTTGGCAAGGCAGAATGGCTAAAACCTTATTGTGTAGACACGTTGCGCAATCTTCCCAGACAAGGTATTAAAACGGTTGATGTCGTGTGTCCAGGGTTTGCAGTTGACTGTCTGGAAACACTGGAAGAAATAGCGATGGAAAATAAAGCAGTATTTATCAAAGCGGGTGGAACAAGCTATCGGTATATCCCGGCTCTTAATGATTCAGAAGCGCATGTAAATGCCGTCATCGGTTTACTTGAACAAAGACTTTAACTAGCTATAGTATATGTATGTTTTGGTGAAAATTACAGATTTTGGCGTACTCGATAAAATACAATTAAAACAATGAAAGAAACAATATTACCCAGTTGGCAGGATGCCTGGCCTATCGTAAAATCCAGTAAACCGTTGCCTACAGGAGCCGGTGTCATAGATGAAAGCGCTTTCAATACGATTGAAGTCGACAAGGTGTTTGATGCCGTTAATCATGCTGCAACGATAATAGGACAAGCGGTGCTATTTCGTTCTTTAACGCAGCCTCTGGATGTTCTGGATGAAATCAAGGCTAAACAGGATGCCGTTGAGGAACTGCGTAGTAATTCCGCGCTAAAAGAAAACGTTGAATACATCGTACAAACTGCCGCTAATCATGAAAAGGACTTTTATTTGCTGTTGTTTGGTGAATTTCAGGGTACCTTTGGCACAGCCAGAGAAGATCATGAAATTGAAGGTTATGGCTATTTGCAATATAAAAGGGGTGTTCGTTTTATGCTTGAACTGGTTGATCAGATTCAGGCTACTGAGGCACCACAAAGCGCTTATTTAAAAACCCTGTTTGACAAAATTAAAACATTCGCTGATACACGATCTTATTCTTTAATGGAAGGCCCTGTTTATATTTCTGAAAATGGAATTCAGTGCAAGCAAGAAAGAAAGGGCTCATTTTCACCCGCAATTATTTTCAGACCACGGCTATTCAAGCCGCTATTAATCGCAATGTTTTTCGGAGTTATCTGGGCATTGGCGCATTTTTTTCCAACGGATATGTTTAAAGTTTCCGTTGAAGCAATCCCCACCGCGACGATTTTCTTTGTACCTTTGTTACTGATTTATTATCCTGTAGTCGGTGGCTTTGATCGTGACAGCTGCATTATCCCGTTAAGAAACGAGTTTAAAAATTCACCCGATGTTGCAGAAACATTAGACGCATTAGGGCAGCTGGATGAACTGCTGTCATTTATTAAATTTGCAGAGGTGTTTGGCAGCAGCGTAGTTTTACCGACCCTTATTGAAGGAGAGCATCATCGAATTAATCTGGCTGATGCCAAAAATCCCGTATTAGGCAAACAAAATTACGCCTATATTGGCAACGATTTTGTTTTGGAAGATGACAAGCTGGTGCTGGTGACCGGCCCTAACAGTGGCGGCAAAACAGCGTTTTGTAAAACTGTCACCCAGATTCAATTGCTGGCACAAATAGGTTGTTATGTGCCTGCACAATCGGCTACGCTAACGGTAGCCGACAAAATTTTTTATCAAGCGCCTGAAATCAGTCATCTTGTTGACGGCGAAGGACGTTTTGGCACGGAATTAAAAAGAACCAAAGATATTTTTCTGGCAACATCCGCCAAAAGTCTCGTAGTGCTCGATGAATTATCCGAAGGCACAACCTTTGAAGAAAAAATGGAATCTTCGTCTAATGTCCTCAATGGCTTTTATCGCAAAGGCAACAGTACGATTTTAATTACCCACAATCATCAATTGGTTGATAATTTTGCGGGCCAGAGGATAGGTTTGCCAAAACAGGTTGAATTTGCCCATGATGCGCCTACCTATAAATTGATCGATGGTATTTCCCGCGTCAGTCACGCTGACCGGGTAGCTAAAAAAATCGGTTTTTCAAAAGAAGATATAGACAACTACCTGGCGGATGCAAAATGAAGATAGGCACAGCATTAACAGATAGTGCAACGAAAGCTTTGCTGCTGGGTAGTGGCGAACTGGGCAAAGAATTGACTATTTCACTGCAACGCTACGGCGTAGAAGTGATTGCGGTTGACCGTTATCAGAATGCCCCTGCACATCAGGTCGCTCATCGCACCCATGTTATTGATATGACCGACATAGCAGCGGTTAAAAAACTGATTGCGCTGGAACAGCCCGATTTTATCATCCCTGAAATTGAGGCGATTGCGACATCGGCGCTCGCTGACATTGAGGCAGAGGGACGCTGTACAGTCGTACCTAATGCCAGAGCTATTCAATTAACGATGAACAGAGAAGGTATCAGAACCCTTGTCGCTGAACAGCTTAAAATACCGACATCAAAGTATGCTTTTGCACAAAGTTTTGAGGAATTACAGGCTGCCGTTGACAGTGGTATCGGTTATCCGTGTTTTATTAAGCCGACGATGTCATCATCAGGCAAAGGTCAATCGATGGTTAAAAGCGCTGATCAGCTTAAATCGGCGTGGGATTATGCCAAATCCAGTGGCCGTGTCGATACCGGCAAAGTCATTGTAGAAGCAAAAATTGATTTTGATTTCGAGATTACCTTATTGACTGTCCGTGCATTGAATAAAAACGGCGAAATCGAGACTTATTTTTGCGAACCCATTGGTCATATGCAGGAGCATGGCGATTACCGGGAGAGCTGGCAGCCACAAATAATGAGTCCATCATCGATAAAATCAGCACAGGATATAGCTTTTAAAGTAACCAAAGAAATCGGCGGGTTGGGTTTGTTTGGCGTTGAGTTGTTTATCAAGGGCGATGATGTCTGGTTCAGCGAGGTTAGTCCCAGACCTCATGATACGGGCATGGTGACAATGGTCACACAAAAACAAAATGAGTTCGAATTGCATGCCAGAGCTATTTTAGGCTTGCCTGTCGACACTAGTCTGCAAAAAGTGGGTGCCAGTGCTGTTATTTTAGGAGGCATCAATGCCAAAGGTGCCGTGTATGAAGGGCTGGCTGAAGCGCTGGCAGTGCCTGATAGTGAAGTCAGATTATTCGGCAAACCGGAAGCGTTTGTAAAAAGGCGAATGGGCGTAGCTTTAGCCACGGCAGAAACTATTCACGAAGCCAGGAATAATGCAGTTAAAGCCGCAAACTTGATAGTGATTAAACCAGCGTAGCAGGTAATAGGCATGATAAGAGTGGCAGTTATTTTATTGACTTTATTCATCTCGACTGAGGTGATGGCTGATATCTATAAATTTACTGATACTAATGGCCATGTCTACTATACCAATCTACTTCGACATGGCTTGTATAAGCGTAATATCAAGTCAAAATACTACAACGAAATCAATGTACCCGGACATGGCTTGTACAAGCGTATTATCAAGACAAAAATATTTCGATTTCCAGATACAAACCATTATCATGCAAAAGTACGTACTTTTTCGGGAGCTAACAAAAAAAGATTTACAGACCTTATTGAACAAGCTGCCTTCAGGCATCAGGTTGACGCTAAATTGGTTCATGCTGTTATTCAAACAGAATCGGCTTACAATTCAACAGCGCAATCCCCGAAAGGTGCAGTGGGTTTAATGCAGTTGATGCCGGATACCGCAAGAAGATTTGGCGTCATTGACCGAAATGATCCCGATCAGAATGTTGACGGTGGTACGCGCTATTTAAAACATTTAATCAAGCTATTCAACCCAAATCTGGATCTTGCTGTTGCCGCCTATAATGCGGGTGAAAATGCAGTAATCCGATATAACAACTCTATTCCCCCGTACCCTGAAACACAAAATTATGTGAAACAGGTTTTGGCTTTATATAACTCACCCACCTTAAGATAACCACCATTTAAGACGATATACGACTTTGAGTTAAAAAGTTGAAAGCACAATCTTTCTATCAATAGTTTTCTATCAATAGTTAATTTATACTAATCGCACATCAAAACTCTGTACTTTCATTCCCTCTACTGGTACAGAGGGGGGAGAAGAGGAGATTTAAAAAACCGACAATGATGTGCCAATATTATAATAACCATTCGATAAATGCCTATGTATCAGTTCATAGATGACCTCGCTTTCAATATTGTTATCGTTGAATTAAATCGCTCTAATGTCGCAGCAGGCATTGTTCCTCTGATTAAACAGGTAAATCCATCGGCTACTTTTTTTTTAGGCTATGAGGCAAATGAACTCACTGATAAACCGTTTGAAATTATTTGTACGCCCGAAAAATGGCAGACCACCCTCGCCAGCTTAACCAATGACATACCTTGTAAAAGTTTTGAAGGTGAGCTCGTCACCAAAATTGATAAACGAATTCCGGTACTCATATCTCTTTCTGTTTTGCCCGGACAAGACCCGAAGAAAACCGACATTGTTTTGTTAATTCAGGATATTAGCGATAGAAAATCGCTGGATAAAATTCAGCTCATGATGCACCGGGCCGTTGAACAGAGCGCCAGTGCCGTGCTTATTACCGATAAAAATGGGCTTATTGAATACATAAACCCGAAATTCACTGAGCTTACCGGCTATACATCTGAAGAATTACTGGGACAAAGTCCAAAAATCATGCAATCCGGCAACACGCCACTGGAACATTATCAGAGCATGTGGCAAAACCTTTTAAGCTCGGGGGAATGGTGTGGAGAAATTAAGAACAAGAGGAAAAATGGCGACGATTACTGGGTTTATGAGTGTGTCAGCGCCATTAAAAATAACCAGGATGAAGTTACTCATTTTCTAGCTATTGAAGAAGACGTCACCGAGCGCAAACGTCTTCAGCATCGGTTTCGGCAAGCGGTGGAATCGTCGCCCTACGCGATAGTCATGGTAAATGAGTCAGGGACGATTGAGATGGTCAATTCACAAACAGAGACTCTTTTTGGTTATCCACGCGACGAGCTGATCGGACAACCGGTTGAAATGTTAATACCAGAGCGCTTTCGCAGTGCGCATATTGGTTTCCGCCAAGCGTACCTTGCCGCCCCCGTGTCCAGGTCAATGGGAGTGGGTCGAGACCTCTACGGGTTGCGCAAAG
>JBAQEN010000176.1:0-9230 GCA_049286765.1 Methylococcaceae bacterium | reverse complement strand
TCATAGGACGCTACGCGGGTTTGCGTGTATTAAAGCCAGATGCTGGTACATCGCTTTCCAGCATCAGTCGTGACTGGGAATTAATAACTTCGGAAAACGGGATGCTTACTTCAATCGGTGGCAAATTGTCCTCCGCCAGAGAAGATGCTGCCAGCATTGTCGATACGCTATGCAAAAATTTAGGTGTTAATGAATCCTGTAAAACCTTCGGCAAGCCTTTTCCCTGGTTGCCTGTTGAAGATTATCAGCAGTGGACGGACGCAGTATTAAAGGAGGCAATGTCTTTAGGCATAGACAATGAAAGCGCACAGTGGTTGATGCGGCGTCATGGTAAAAGAGTATCAGGTGTTTTTGAGTTGATTAAACAAGATGCTGAATTGGCTAAACGGATACTGCCTGCACTGCCGTTCATCATGGCCGATCTGGTTTTTTGCGCTCAGAATGAAATGGTTGTACATCTGGAAGATTTGTTACGCCGCAGGTTGCCTTTGTTAATCCTATCGAAAATGACACCCGTCGAAATACTGCGCCTTGCTGAAATTGCCGCAAAGTATCTCTCCTGGAATGACGCCATCATGCACAATGAACGCGTACTCTGTATGCAAAAATGGTTAATCAGGTGAGATACTTGCAAAACTTCTGTAAAACCCCATATATACTTTTTGCAAACGCCTCAGGTCTATTTAATAGAACTTAGCGATGCCCATTCAAAAACGGATTAACATTTGGCGCGTCTAAAGGCCTAAAGTTATCCGGTTTTAGTTCACCCAAATACTTTTCGCGCAAACTGTAATAAAGATCCAGGCGCTCCCATTGCGGTTCAGGCAATACCTGCTGCTCATCAGATAAACACGGCGATGGCAGAAACACTGTTGTCAACTGGTCGCCAAAACCGTTCCACAAACGCAAGCCCCAACTGCGTGCGCCGCCGCATTTGCCGCCGCGCATTTCGAAAAAGGCACACTTGGCAACGGGTCGATTCTTTCTCAGTTCCTCAGATGGACAATTCTTGTGTACTCCGATACAAAGATGAAAATGCCAGTGATCCAGATCAACGGTCAGGTAGCCATCGAGATATGAAAGCTTCGGCTCTGCTGCAAAACGTATTTCAAAGACAGCGCCTTCAACGCAAGGGCCAACGACAATCTTATTCCAGTTTTTTAAGAACAGATCGTGCGACAACTCTTTCATCTTTTCTTCGCTGGGCTCGAAGTACGTATATTCGGTGATTGTGCCATCCCGGTTTTCAATCGTCTCGCGATTGATAACCGTTTGCTCAATTGTTGCCATTGTCATTTGACCGCTCACTAGAGGCTTCGGGCTTTTGTGGTGCATCTTCTTGATAACCGTAAGGACAATGACGACATCCTGAATGGCAACAAAAGCCGCGTTTCAAGTGGTATTCGGCCGTATAAACAACCCAGCCGTCTTCATGATAAAAATCAATTCCTTCTATCAAGTTCGTTATACTTGGGTTGCGAGTCAGGCATTGAGTTGAATAGTTTGACAATTGACCAGCCTGCAACGGCATAAATCAAGGCAGAACCAAAATAAAACGGATAATATTTCGCTACCCTCATAACATATTCTCCCCACGACAAATCTACATAACGTCCTGAAAATAAATAAAAACCGCCATTCGAAATAGCAAATGCAACAGATATCGCAAGAATCAGGAGACCAAACTGCATAGTCAGCTCAGAACTTTTCATTGATTTGAATGTTGAACAGTAACGGCCGGCAAACCACATCACGGCATAGGTTGGAATCAAAAAAACATAGGCCGGTGAAACGCACCAGCTGCTGGTGCCATTTTTTATGGCAATGTAGTCAATCAAAGCAGCCAAAACCAATAAGAAGCCAAAAAACGCTTTTTTACGGTAAAATCCGGCAAAGTAAAATACGGCTAATGAGGCATCGGGAAGATGCAATACATCACCAAAATGATGAAAACGTGTCAGTGCCATCAGTGCAATAAGAGGGATAGGTAAATACCCGGTTTGCAGCCATTGTTTAATATTCATTTTAATCTCCAAATTAAATAAGGTAGAGGTAGGTTGACAAGCTAATTAATTATTGTAATGGACTGATACAAAAAAGTTTCTACCTGCACTGTTAAAAGTATCAACTGTTTGATAATTTTTATCCAGCAGATTATTCAGTTTTGCACTCAGCATCCAGTTTTTATTGAAATGATAAGCTGATCTTAAATCAACGGTCACATAGCCTGCAACCTTGATTGTATTTTGCGTATTATCAAAACGATCGCCTTGCGCCAGGACATTGGCGCCCAAATCTACAGCCCCGAATGATTTGGATAAATCAAACGCCAGGGTCTTCTCGGCGCGACGCGGCAATCGTTTATTAGTCTCACGGTTTTCAGAACTTAACAGGTTCATGCTCAGTTTGCCATTCCAACCCAGCAACTGCGTGCTGATTTCAGTTTCAATGCCGTCAATTTGCGCTTTGCCGATGTTTTCAGCTCTAAAATCGAAGGTTACCGGATCCATGGTCGGCGTGATCAAATTGTCAATATCGGTATGATACGCACGAATTTCCCACTGGCCCCAGTCATGGTTACCTGCAAGACCGGTTTCAAACGATGTTGATTCTTCCGGTTGCAGATTGGGGTTGCCAAAATTAGGGAAGTAAAGATCATTGAAAGACGGCGCTTTGAAGGCGTTGCCAAAGTTCGCCAGCAGACTGATACCGTAATTCCAGTTGTAGCGCCAGCCAACATTGCCGGTCACGGTGTCGCCAAAAGCTTCGTTTTCATCCCAGCGCACTGAGGCATTAACAAAATGGTCATCCCATAACTGACTGCGTAATTCAGTGAATACACCCACATCATAGCGAGAGCTCTCAGCGAATGATTCTGAGCTGTCCACTTCATCCAGCCGGTAGTCAGCGCCTGCAATCAGTTGATGCTCGTCAGACAAGGTAAACTGATTCAGCCAACTGGCATTCCAGCGGGTGCTGTTAAATTGGCTGGAGAAAGAACCGTTTGGGGCAAACTGGTCGTTGTCATCGCGGCTTTGTCCCAATCGCACGGTTGAGCGCCAGTTATCAACAATATCCATACTGCCTGTAGCACCAACTACCTGCTCTACAAATTCCGTTTTATCCTGCAAATTTCCGTCATATTCGGTTTTTCCTTCAGCCCGCATAAAAAAAGCTTCAATTTCAGCGTTGTTGTCAAAACGGTGGCCCAGCCGTGCATTCACTGCCGTGTTCTGGTAGCCGTCGTGGTCAGGCTGATCAACGCCGAAAGGCCCCGGTGTTGGCTGCCGGGCATTAAATCCCTGAGAATCAAAACGTGACGAGCCTAAAGTGTACCAGCTATTTTTCCATTTACCGCTGACAGTGCCGGCGACACGGTAAGTATTATATGAACCGCCGCCTCCCTCCAGCGTAACGCTGGGTTTATCAAGAGCATTGCCTTTACGGGCAAAAATCTGGATGACGCCCCCCATCGCCTCTGAACCGTACAAACTTGACTGAGGTCCGCGAATAATTTCCACACGCTCGATCTGATCGATGGGAATAAATTCGAAAGGCGTCTTGCCTGCTGTTACAGAACCGGCTTTAATGCCGTCTATCAGCACCAGCACCTGATCGGGATTGGTTCCGCGCATGAACACGCTGGTAGTTTTTCCATAGCCACCAGATTGTGTCATGTCGATTCCAGTTGTACCTTTAAACAGATCCGGCAAAGTTTGAACCTGCAGGCGTTCAATATCCTTGCGGGTATAAACGGTGGATGCAGCAGCCAGCTGATTTTTGGCAACTTCTGATCTTGTTGCCGTGACTACCATATTGGGGAGTTCTAACGAATTGTTAGGAGAATTTTCTTGTGCCTGTGACCGGGCATTAAAGCCCGCAAGCAATAATAAACGGATGATAATTTTTTGCATTGTTGTCCTCTGCGCCGCCCGCGCATAGCGATTAAGTAATTACGACGGAGGACAACAGAAGATGAAAGACACGGAGGCGCACAATCACTTACGCAAAACAGCCCTCCGCTGTAGCGAATTATACTTTCGGGCCGGTCTCCGGGCTTATAAGTGGCGTGAACCTGACTCATCACCTTCCCATGCTGAATAACACAGTGGCGTACTGATGAATCTTTACTTATATACCGTTGCGGGGGCAGCGTCGGATTTGGCCTTAACCTTACCGACTTCCCGTTTAACCATTAGATTTGACTATCTTCTGGAACCTGAAAGCAGGTCGCAATTATAGGGGGTTAATGGAAAAGGTACAAGGTAAAAGGCAAAAGGTGAAGGTTTTTAGTCTTTAGCCTTGTACTTAATTACCGCTGACACTCACGGCAAAAAACAGTTGAGCGGTTAGCCAGTCTGATTTCTGTTAAGGGCTGTTGACAGAAAACGCAAGGCAATCCTGCACGACCGTAGACCTTGAGTTGCTGCTTGAAATAACCGGGTTTTCCGGCTTCATTGACAAAGTCCCGCAGCGTTGTGCCACCCTGTTGAATAGCGTGTAGTAAAATCACCCGAATACACTCAGCCAGTTTTTGATAACGCGGCAAAGAAATTTTCCCCGCCTGCCGTGATGGCAAAATACCAGCCATAAATAAAGCCTCATTTGCATAGATATTGCCTACGCCAACAACGATGTGACTATCCATAATGAATGATTTTACAGGCATTTTCCGGTTTCTGGATAATGAGTAAAGCAGTTCGCCGTTAAAACCGGCCAATAAAGGTTCAGGACCTAAATCCTTGAGGAGTTGATGCTCTTCAGCAGGCGCCGTTGTCCAAAGAACCGCGCCAAACCGGCGCGGATCGTTAAAACGCAGAACGGTGTCATCGTTAAAAATGAAATCAATATGATCGTGTTTACCAGCCCCCTGCCCTGTCGTCATTATCCTAAGACTGCCCGACATACCCAAATGCACCAGCATCGTGCCCGCGTTGGTAGTAAATAACAGATACTTTGCTCGTCGGGTGACTGATTGAATGCTGAGGCCCGTTAAAATCTGATTGAGTGATTCAGGCACAGGCCAGCGCAATTGGGGTTGGCGAATAATCACCTGTTTGATGATTTGCCCTTCGATATGTGGCGCAATGCCGTGGCAGGTTGTTTCAACTTCAGGTAATTCGGGCATGGTGATTAGGGCCTTGGCTTTTTTTAAATTTAAGAGTTTATCATGGCTACGTTGCCTGCCCGTATCACTTCGGCTTTGGTGAGGCCTGATCATAGGCATTGATTAGAGAATGCGTTTTACCATGCCAGGAACTGCACCTCCTTGGTGGATAACACAGGGCATCGATGGCAGTTTTTGCCTGGTGGCGCAGGTTGCTTGGAATAGTCATTCCAGGCATTGTGTGTATAGCCGATATAGCATATATTGATGCGGGAGGTGTTATGCGCTGCTGGGTTTTAAATATAGGCTTGTAAGCGTATTTACCTCACATTTGTCCATTTACTTAAAAGGTGGAGTCATGAAAAATAAAACTATAAAACTCAGAAGACCCTTTTTTGATATCAGCTTCGGGGCAGTCACTGTCTTCGGTGTTTTCATTATTCTTTTACTATATTTTGTCTCTCCGGATCTCATACCCATCTGTCTCTTGTTTGGCGTTGTCGTCCTTCTGGGTTTAGGTCTACCCAGATGGCAAGGAAAAGAAGAAAGGGCGAATAGGGCAATCATTGCCAAGGAAATGGAACATGACAAATGGGGCTTTCACAGCCGTGATCGAGAAGGACCCTGGCTTAATTATGTCGATTATCCTTTAATCAGAGTGTCAGAATATGCCGAGGATAAACAATTCTATAGCGAGTGGCTGATAATTCATAACGGTCTTATTATCGTTAATCCGGGGTTTTCTACAGTTACCCCCCGGAACAACACAGTGGAATATGATTTTTCTGTAAAGCGTGCTTATGCCTGGGATGGTTGCACGCCGAAGAGATGGTTTTTCTGGCTGGTTTTAGTTGGCACTCCTGATGGGGCGCAAAAAAGCGAGGTCATCAGAACAATCGATGATGAACCGCCCTGTAAAAAAAAGGAGCAATTTTGGCAACGAGCTCATCATGCCAGTCTGGTACATGATGCTTTGTATCAATATTTAGACAGCATCCCCATTGCAAAAAAAGATGTAGACAATCTTTTTCATGAAATGCTTATAGAGTCCGGCTTTTCTGGCGCAATGGCGAAAATATATCATCTCGCAGTTCGATATTTGGGCGCGCGTGATGTTAGTGAAAATGACCCGAAGAGCAATAGTGAATTGATACTCAGTAGAAAGTGTGCTCAGTTTTTAGCTATTCAAGCGTCGGGTTGCCAAGAGCCGTAAATAACAACGAAGCTGGATACGTACAAATCCAGACTACACCCGTTTTTGATATCATAAACATAATAACAAAGAGCCTCATCATGAATGATCCCAACCTGTCAGCAAGCGACCGAATTTTTCTGCACAGATCGCTTGAGGCGACTATCCGGATAGGTCTGTTACTAATCATTACAGTCTGGTGTTTCAAGATCGTCGAGCCCTTTATAACTCCGATCATCTGGGGGATCATTATTGCCGTTGCAGCTCATCCGCTCTACAACAGGCTGCGAACAGCTCTCGGTGAAAGGCACAAGCTTGCGGCCACAGTGTTTACCTTTATCTTCCTGATCATCCTGATTGTTCCAAGCGTGTTGCTTACTGAAACACTGATCGATGGACTAAAAATGCTGGCGGATAAAATAAGAGATGGCTCTCTGTCAATTCCGCCACCGCCCGATAATCTTCATAACTTGATGCTTATCGGGGAACCGCTAGCCAAATTTTGGCTGCTCGCCTCGGAGAATATACATAGTGCTTTGCAACAGCTGACACCTGTACTCAAAGTCATCGGCAGCTGGTTATTATCGGCTGCTACCGGTGCAGGCATCGCGATTTTGCATTTTGTCGTTGCCATCATTATTGCCGGAATATTATTGGCTAATTCCAGCGGCAGCAATCGTACGGCACGCGCTATTACCCGTCGGCTTGCTGATGAAAAAGGAGCTGATTATGCCGATCTGGCTGAGGCGACAGTACGCAGCGTCGCCAATGGTATTTTAGGTGTAGCGGTGATTCAAAGTTTGCTTGCCGGACTCGGTTTTATGGTGGCAGGAGTCCCGGCTGCCGGCCTTTGGGCGCTGCTTTGCCTGATTCTGTCGATAGCCCAGATCGGCATCGCCCCAATCCTGATCCCTATAATAATCTACCTGTTCTACACTGCTGACACCTTTACCGCCGTGGCATTTTTGATCTGGAGTATTCCACTCACTTTAATAGACAATATTCTTAAACCTATCCTGCTGGGCCGTGGCGTCAAGACGCCTATGGTTGTTATTTTCATCGGTGCGATTGGCGGCCTGTTGAGTTCGGGTGTTATCGGCCTTTTCATTGGTGCGGTGATTTTATCGCTTGGTTACGATCTGTTTTTATTCTGGCTCGAAGACAGTCCGTCACCGGAGCACACATAATCGGTTGTCGCCCCTTGGCAATGAAAGATGCGCTTTAACGGTAAGCAATAATGTAAAACTCTGCACTTGATCTGACGGCTTCAATAGTTGTCTCAACTGAATCTGACATTGACAGGATGAATTCGACCCCGGCCAGTCTTGTTGTATATTTTTACAGAAGCCGCTTCTTGCAAATATTATCGTTCAGATAAAGAAACCAACGAGCGTATCCTGAATTAGTTTAATGGCGGCTTATCAGTCGCTACATCGTTATTTCGGCTACATCCACCACTACGCGCATTTCCGGCGATTGGGGAGTAACGGCTTGAAACGAGCCTGATACGGGAGGCACCGATTCGGGATGCCGGCTCACGGCCACGGCGATGTGGTGGTTACCGACCACCTCGCCGGACGTGGAGTCGAATCCTTTCCAACCGGTGCCGGGCAGGTAAACTTCTGACCACGCGTGGGTCGCGCCCTGGCCCAGAGGGAGCGTAGGCGAATATAGGTAGCCGCTGACAAATCGCGCCGCCAAGCCCAGGAGTCGGCAAGACTCAATAAACAACGTCGCAAAATCGCGGCAAGAACCGGTGCGTCTGGTCAAAGTAGTTGCCGGTGTCTGAACGCCTGGCTCCTCACGCTGCTGATAGCTGAATCCGGTCGCGATCGCTTTATTGATCCACTCCAACAGGAGATAGGTTTCCACTACCTGGCCAGACTGCCAGAATTGCTGCAACCACGTACTTAATAGTGCTCGGTCCTGGTCGAAGATAACTGACAAATAAGGCCCTAAATCAACTCGCTCGGCGGCATCGTATTGAAAGGGAAAAAACACCGCATATTCCGCCACGAGAAAATCCAGAGGCTGATCATCATAGTGCTGGATCAAAACCCGGCTGCCGATCGAGAGCCGGCTGCTTGGTTCCAGAAAAGTCGCTTGGGCCAAGGCATTGTCGTACACATCGCGCTGCCATTGCAGTTGGTGGGCAGGTGAAATAATCAGCTCAGCTGATTCAATACGGATATCGTGACCTTCGCGAGGACGCAAGAGCAATTTGTGCGGCAGCAGAGTTACGGTTTCAGCGTATTCGTAAGTGGTTACATGCTTTATTTGCAAGCGGCGCATCTTTATCACTCCAGGGTGCACGGGGGCTACGGCGAGGTCTGATCGGCATTTTGGCACAATACCCAATACCGCGTCTAATTTGTTTCTATCCGGAAATAAATCGATTTTCCTATACCTGCTTTAGCAGGCATTTCCGGTAATATCTGTACAACGCTGACTCTCCCGGCTGCTTCCAGGCTATCTACCGGCAAAATAATTACGCAATCTCGGACAATTAATGACAGGAAATCCAGCTTCTAATACGCTAGCCGCATAACCTGATTGTAAGTGTCATCCGGATTTGTAACATAGACAAAAGACGCTGGCGTCAGCATATCGTTCAGAACAGCTATAAATCGTAAATAAACCATTATTATTTGCCCGGTGAAATCGTATTGACAATCAGGTCAGATTGCAATGATTTCACATTCTTCTGGCTACTTGCCACTTCCATCGCTCTGCCGATGCTTTGCTCGGAATCCACTGTGCCCCTCAACTTCACAACGCCATTGACCGTTGTCACATCAATATGCGACGTCTTTAGTAGAGGGTCATTTAATATTGCCGTTTTGACCGTTATGGTAATAACCGAGTCATCGATATATTCTCCAGCGGTTTCAGCTTTATCGATGACCGACTCCTTTGCACCCTCAATTTTTT
>JBAQEN010000175.1:0-1933 GCA_049286765.1 Methylococcaceae bacterium | reverse complement strand
AACCAATGATTACAATCTATTTCTTACAAAAACCATGAAGCACACAGATACCGCGAAATTTTTTAATTTTTTTCGTGAACTTCGTGGTTAAACTTCAAAGATGAGAATCGCTGGTAATGGTTTAATTCTCTATGAATCCAGTGTCTTGGGATGTGTAATGCTTTTTCAGGGTTATTTCAGCGTTATCGAGCATCGCAGCGCTCAAAACATTCAGCATATTACTCTGTACCCGAACTAATTCTTGCTTGGCCGTCTATGTTGCCAGCGAACCACCAGTTTCACCCTGTACATCGACCCATAAATGGGGTAGGCCCAAGCTATCAAGCCAGGCGGGACCGCTATCTTCCTTGAGCATCGCGATTGTAGAAGCGCTGCCTGCGACTACACAAAAATCACCAACCACACTGACCGCCGCCAGATGGCGTACCGGCCAGCCGGTTTTTGGGTTGAGCACATGTCCGTAACGCACACCCTCCACGATAATGCAGCGTTCGTAATCACCACTACTGGCCAGCGCGCCTTCCCGCAATAAAATTGTCTGCATCACGGCTTCCTTATTACGGGGATGGCGGATGCCAACTCGCCAAGGACTGCCATCGGCACGAGGTCCAATAACTTTTATGTCACCGCCCAAATTAACCACGCCGTGTCGAATACCGGCCTCCCAGCATAAAGCTGCTGCACGATCGACTGCGTATTCCTTGACCACGCCACCGAAATCAATCTCCATGCCTGAATCTGGAAACTCAAGCACTGGCGGCGCCCAGCGCAATTTGTGCCAGCCGACTTTATCGAGTAATTCCTGAATTTGCGCCTGATCCGGCAACTTGCCCAAGTCAAAGCGCCAGACGCGGCGCAGGATACCGGAAGTAATGTCAAATAAGCCATCGCTCTGGTCATAACAAGTCGCCGCATAATTCAGCAAACCTGCGGTTTCATCATCTACTGTGATAGACCCGCCCGTAGCGGCCACGCGATTGATAGCAGAAAGAAAACTGTCGCTACGGTAACGCGAATAAAGCGCTTCGAGCCGGTTAACGTCGGCAATGGCGGCGTCTGCAACCCGTTTGGCTTTGCCGGGACTATCAGCAAAGAGCTGGATGTCACAAGGGGACCCCATCGCCTTGAAAGCGTAGCGGTAATAGCTCAAGCGCTTCGCTTTCATGCTAAAAATCCCGAGTCATCACAGCTTGGCAGAGTGTGCCGCGCGCTTTCTCCGCAAGCACGTACGGCACACTATATTAGGCTGATCAAAACGCATAACTCCAGGTAGCAGACAACGCACCGTCACGCGGAAGCTGATAGCCGTTGACATCATCGCTTACCGGCTGAATCCACTCGAAACTCAGGTTGTTACCCTGCAAATCACCAGTTGGCACATAGGCGTTGAGACCGAAGCCGACATCCCAATAACGTCCGCCGTGGCTGGATGGGTAATCCTGGGGACCCAGTGGATTGAATGTCCCGTTGTACTCACCCCTGATCGAACCCTGTACCGTGTAAACACCGCGCACCGAAGCCGAAAGCCAATCCAGCAGATTATAACTGCCCCACGCGGTGGACTGAAAGATATCGCCAAAAGCGAAGCCCGACTCATTATTATCCGCAAGCCGCACTGTACCATTGAGCTGTGCGCCCCAGGAAAACCTGTCCATCTTCCCGGTGTAAGTAATGCTCGGTTTGAAGTCCCAAGTGCCACTCCCCAATTGCATTCCGTAATGCTGAAAGCCTATATCGATCCGATGGGTGTCCCTGAACTTGATATTAACATCGCCGGTCGGCGCGGTTACGCCCAAGGTTCCATGAATATGATGACCGGGCTTATCGAACAGTTTGACCATCGCATACATGCCGGTATCACCGATCCCGCCTGTGGTGTGAGGATGTAAAGTATGGTGATCAATAATCGCTTGCTGATCAAAAGTTGCCGCAG
>JBAQEN010000174.1:0-10521 GCA_049286765.1 Methylococcaceae bacterium | reverse complement strand
TGAGCTCCATTTCCACCAGTTCGATCAACTCTTCATCGTCAACCATGTCAGCCTTATTCAGGAATACCACGATATAGGGAACACCTACCTGTCTTGACAACAGAATGTGCTCTCTGGTTTGCGGCATGGGGCCGTCTGCGGCTGAACAGACAAGTATCGCGCCGTCCATCTGCGCAGCACCGGTGATCATGTTTTTTACGTAGTCAGCATGGCCCGGGCAGTCAACGTGTGCATAATGACGTGTCGCCGACTCATATTCCACATGCGAGGTTGCAATCGTGATACCACGCGCACGCTCTTCCGGAGCGTTATCAATCTGATCGAAAGCCTTGACTGCACCACCGTGCAATTTAGCCATGACTGTTGTTAATGCAGCCGTTAGCGTTGTCTTGCCGTGGTCAACGTGACCGATGGTGCCTACGTTTACGTGCGGCTTGCTGCGTGAAAATTTTTCTTTGGCCATAATTTATTACCTTGTGTTATTCAATTTATGAAGATTTTCTAATGATCGCTTCCGCAATATGAGCAGGCGTTTCATTGTATTTTTCAAACTGCATACTGTATGTTGCCCGCCCCTGTGTCGCCGAACGCAAATCAGTTGCATAACCGAACATTTCCGCTAGCGGCACTTCGCAGCTAACAGTTTTACCTGATTTGGTATCTTCCATCCCTAATATTATACCACGACGTCTGTTGATATCCCCAACAACATCTCCCATGTATTCTTCAGGTGTAGCTATCTCAACTTTCATTATTGGCTCAAGCAAAACGGGGTCCGCTTTTCTAGCTCCCTCCCTGAAACACATTGACCCTGCAATTTTGAAAGCCATTTCATTTGAATCGACATCATGATAAGAGCCATCAAATAAAGACACCTTTACATCTAAGACAGGGAACCCAGCTAAAACGCCACTCTTCAACTGCTCTTGCACACCCTTGTCAACCGCAGGAATATATTCTTTTGGAACAACTCCACCAACAATTTCATTAAGAAATAAATACCCTGCCCCGGGCTCTTGCGGCTCTATCCGCAACCAAACGTGACCGTACTGCCCGCGACCACCCGATTGTCTGATAAATTTACCCTCGTGCTCTACGGACTTACGAATTGTTTCTCTGTATGCTACTTGCGGCGCGCCGACATTAGCCTCTACGTTAAACTCTCTTTTCATCCGGTCAACAACAATTTCAAGATGAAGCTCACCCATCCCGGAAATTATTATTTGACCAGACTCTTCATCAGTATGCACTCTAAACGAAGGATCCTCTTGAGATAACTTGCCTAAAGCAACTCCCATTTTCTCCTGATCCGCCTTAGTTTTAGGTTCTACAGCAACCGAAATCACGGGATCAGGAAAATCCATCCGCTCAAGAACAATAACGGATTTGATATCACATAAGGTGTCCCCTGTTGTAATATCCTTAAGCCCTATTGCCGCCGCTATATCTCCAGCGAATACCTCTTTAACTTCTTCCCGGCTATTGGCATGCATCTGTACGATACGACCAATGCGCTCTTTTTTTTGTTTTACTGAATTAAAAATACTATCGCCAGAATTCAGCACACCTGAATAAACTCTAAAAAAAACCAATGTTCCTACATATGGATCTGTGGCAATTTTAAACGCCAACGCCGAAAAAGGATTATCATCGCTCGCAGGACAATGAGCCTCAGTCACTCCATCTTCGAGCAGTCCCTTTATTGCCTCTACGTCTGTTGGTGCCGGCAGATAGTCAATAACGGCATCCAACATTGCCTGAACACCCTTGTTCTTAAAGGCCGAACCGCAAAATGCAGGCGCTATCTTGTTAGCTATCGTGAGAATACGAATACCCTGCCTTATCTCTTCCTCTGTCAAACATCCTTCTTCAAGGTATTTTTCCATTAACACTTCGTTAGCTTCAGCAGCGGCTTCAATCATACGCTCTCTCCACTCTTCGCAGAGAACTTGCATATTGCCTGGTATTTCTTTCTCTTCAAAAGTCATACCCATATTGGCTTCATTCCAATATATCGCTTTCCTTTTGATGAGATCAACAACTCCCTCAAAACCATCCTCGGCACCAATAGGCAACTGCAGTGGCACTGCCTTACTACCCAGGCGCAATTTGATTTGCTCGATAACCCTCAAAAAATCGGCACCCGATCGATCCATCTTGTTAACAAAGACCAATCGAGGCACGCGATACTTATCAGCTTGACGCCAAACAGTTTCTGACTGAGGCTCAACCCCACCTACAGCACAAAAAACCGCACACGCACCATCAAGAACACGTAGCGAACGCTCAACTTCAATTGTGAAATCAACATGTCCAGGCGTATCTATAATGTTTATTCTATGCTGTGGATATTGCTTTTCCATGCCACTCCAAAAGCAAGTAGTTGCAGCTGAGGTTATGGTGATCCCCCTCTCTTGCTCTTGCTCCATCCAATCCATGGTTGCCGCGCCATCGTGCACCTCGCCTATTTTGTGAGATACACCCGTATAGTAAAGTATGCGCTCTGTAGTTGTCGTTTTGCCCGCATCGATATGCGCCATAATGCCAATATTACGATAGCGCTCTATCGGAGTTTTACGCAGCACAAATCACAACCCTGATACGTTCGTAATTACCAGCGATAATGGGAGAAAGCCTTATTAGCCTCTGCCATTCTATGGGTATCTTCCCGTTTTTTTGCTGCCGAACCTCTGCTCTCAAAAGCATCCATCAACTCACCCGCCAATTTGGCAGACATATTTCTTTCATTTCTTTTATGCGAGGCATCAATCAGCCAGCGCATAGCCAATGCCATGCGCCTTGAAGGACGCACTTCAACCGGCACCTGATAAGTTGCACCACCTACACGGCGAGACTTAACTTCAACTCTTGGCTGAACATTTTCAAGGGCTTTTGATAGCACCTCCAAAGGCTCGGCATGACCCTTATTCCCAATCACATCCAAAGCACCGTATACAATACTTTCAGCAACTGATTTTTTGCCACTTTCCATAATCATATTCATAAATTTGGTCAGCATAACACTGCCAAATCTTGGATCGGGTATGATTTCTCTTTTCGTAGCAACTCTTCTTCTAGACATTTTTATCTACTCTCTATTAGCTTTTAGGGCGTTTTGTTCCATACTTGGAGCGACCGCATTTTCTGTTAGTCACACCTGAAGCATCCAAGCTACCGCGAACAACGTGATATCTTACCCCTGGTAAATCCTTAACACGACCCCCTCTAATTAGAACTACCGAGTGCTCCTGAAGATTATGACCCTCTCCACCAATATAGCTACTAACCTCAGATCCGTTAGTTAACCTCACCCTCGCCACCTTACGTAAGGCTGAGTTTGGTTTTTTAGGGGTTGTAGTATAAACACGCGTACACACTCCTCTACGCTGCGGGCAAGCCTCAAGCGCAGGAACATTACTTTTTTCTACTTTCTTTGCGCGCGGCTTACGAACCAATTGGTTAATCGTGGCCATATTTTTGTTTACTCCGATATACAATTTAAATGTCAGATATTAAATAACCATCGCACATAATAACTGCCGATGGCTATATAGAACTCCAACCTGACCAATGCGCGTTATTTTATGTTAGCTGGGTATAATACTTCCTAACACTCACAAGGTCAAGCCAATTTTTATAATGAATATTTATTGCATTTTTAAACATTTAAAGCTTGTTTAAGCGCTTCTTCCACATCGCCTGCATCTACAACTGAGGCAATATCGCTTTCCACTGCCTGATATTGAGTAAGTTTAGTTTTTCTATTTTCGTGATAGGCTAAACCGGTTCCTGCCGGTATTAGTCGACCCACGATAACATTCTCTTTTAAACCTTGTAGACCATCGTTTAAACCACGCACCGCCGCATCTGTCAATACGCGGGTTGTCTCCTGAAAAGATGCTGCTGAAATAAACGATTCTGTAGCCAATGAGGCTTTGGTAATGCCTAGCAATATCGATTCGTAGCTGGCTGGAATTTTACCTTCAGATTCGATTCTGTCATTTTCGAAACGCATCGCTGCTCTCTCAACCTGATCACCTTTCAGGTAGCTGGTGTCGCCTGATGCCGTAATTTCCACTTTTCTCAGCATCTGGCGAATGATAGCTTCGATGTGTTTATCATTGATTTTTACCCCTTGCAAACGATATACATCCTGTATCTCCTTGACCAGATAGTTAGCGAGCTCCTCTATGCCCCTTAATCTGAGGATATCATGTGGAGTCAATTCACCTTCAGCTATGGTCTCACCTTTTTCAACATATTCTCCTTCGAATACGGTGATATGCCGCCATTTAGGTATTAAGGTTTCAATTTGCTCACCTGCAGCATCTGTAATGATTACACGCTGCTTACCTTTCGTTTCTTTGCCAAAGGAGATAGTACCACTAGTCTCGGCAAGAATAGCCGGATCCTTGGTTTTTCTCGCTTCAAATAAATCAGCGACACGCGGCAAGCCGCCGGTAATATCACGGGTTTTACTTGATTCTTGTGGAATCCTGGCCAATACATCGCCTACCTTGACTTCACCGCCATCCTTGATTCCGGCGATAGCGCCCGCAGGTAAAAAATACTGGGCAGGAATTTCAGTTCCCGGCAAATAGATAGTACTCCCGTCCTTATCCAACAATCTCACCATTGGCCGCAGTTCCTTACCCGCGCTGCCACGCTGCTTTGGATCAGTGACCACTAAAGAACTTAGACCGGTCACTTCATCCGATTGCTTTTGGACGGTAACACCATCAACAAAATGCACCAATTCTACAACTCCGTCCACCTCTGTAATAACCGGGTGGGTATGCGGATCCCAGGTAACAATAATGTCTCCAGCACTAATTTTTTCGCCTTCCTGAACCGAAAGCACCGCGCCATAAGGAATTTTGTAACGTTCTCTTTCACGCCCGTAATCATCGACTACACCCACTTCACCTGATCTTGATACGGCGACCAGATTACCTTCCCTGTTTACTACTGATTTTAAGTTATTCAAGCGTACTGTACCTGCCGACTTAACTTGCACATTACTGATTGCTGCCGACCTTGAAGCTGCACCGCCGATATGAAAGGTACGCATGGTTAGCTGCGTTCCAGGCTCACCTATCGATTGCGCGGCAATCACGCCGACAGCTTCACCAATATTGACCATATGACCACGACCTAAATCGCGGCCATAACAGGCTGCACAGACACCATGTCTATTTTCACAGGTAATAATTGACCGCACCAACACCTGGTCGATACTCTGCTCCTCCAGAATACCTACCCAATGTTCGTTCAGCAACGTTCCGGCCGGAACTATTATGTTTTCGCCGGCTGCATCCATGATGTCATTTGCTGAAACACGGCCCAATACGCGTTCTGATAGCGGTTCAACTACATCGCCGCCTTCAATGATGGGGGTCATAATGAGTCCATTAGACGTACCGCAATCATCCCCAGTAATAACCAAATCTTGGGCTACATCAACCAATCTGCGAGTCAAGTATCCGGAATTTGCAGTTTTCAACGCTGTATCTGCCAACCCTTTGCGTGCGCCGTGAGTGGAAATAAAGTATTGTAATACGTCCAGACCTTCTCTGAAGTTCGCAGTAATCGGCGTCTCAATAATTGAACCGTCGGGCTTTGCCATCAAACCACGCATTCCAGCCAATTGGCGAATCTGGGCGGCAGAACCCCGCGCACCTGATTCAGCCATCATAAAAATAGAGTTGAAAGATTTTTGCTTAACAGTATTGCCATCAGCATCAACAACCGACTCTTCACCCAGTCCATCCATCATAACTTTGGCTACTTGGTCATTAGCATGTGACCAAATATCAACAACCTTGTTGTAGCGCTCACCGTCCGTAACCAAACCTGAAGCATATTGCCGTTGAATTTCATTAACCTCCAAATCGGCCGAGTTAATAATATCGACTTTTTTTGCCGGTATTGCCATGTCTTCAATACCGAACGAGACACCGGAGATTGTTGCGTATCTGAATCCTAAATACATCAGTTGATCAGCCAATACAACGGTATCTTTATTGCCCAGGTAACGGTAACTGTAGTTAATTAAGCGTGATATGTTTTTCTTGGTCATATCGCAGTTCACCAGCTCGTAAGGCATGCGATCCGGAACAACCTCCCAAATCAATGCGCGTCCGGCAGTCGTAGCGACACGATGGGTTTTTTCCTCAGTTTCGCCTTGTTCATTAACTGTTTTTTCTGTTATTCGCAGCTGAATTTTAGATTGTAATTCAATAGATTTTTCTTGCAGTGCCTTATGCACTTCTCCGACGCTAACAAAGATACTGCCGCTGCCTTTGGCATTAATCTTTTCGCGACTGATATAATACAGACCTAATACCACGTCTTGCGATGGGTTAATCACCGGCTCACCGTTGGCTGGTGACAAAATGTTATTTGTCGCCATCATCAAGGTTCTGGCCTCTAATTGAGCCTCAATCGACAGCGGTATATGCACCGCCATCTGATCACCGTCAAAGTCAGCATTAAATGCGCTACAGACTAAAGGATGCAACTGAATCGCTTTACCTTCAATTAATATAGGTTCAAACGCTTGAATCCCTAACCGGTGCAATGTAGGCGCACGGTTTAATAATATCGGATGTTCTCTGATGACTTCTTCGAGAATATCCCAGACCTCGGCGCCTTCCCTTTCAACCATTTTTTTGGCGGCTTTAATAGTTGTAGCCAGCCCACGAAATTGTAATTTACTGAAAATAAATGGCTTAAACAATTCCAGCGCCATCTTTTTCGGTAATCCGCATTGATGCAATCTTAACGTTGGCCCTACAACGATCACAGAGCGGCCGGAATAATCAACCCGTTTACCTAAAAGATTTTGTCTAAAACGGCCCTGTTTGCCTTTAATCATATCAGCCAATGATTTTAAAGGTCTTCTGTTGGTACCTGTAATCGCTCGCCCGCGGCGGCCATTATCAAGTAAGGCATCAACCGATTCCTGCAACATGCGTTTTTCGTTACGCACAATAATATCGGGAGCATTTAAGTCCAATAAGCGGTTCAGCCGGTTATTTCTGTTGATAACCCGGCGATATAAATCATTCAAATCAGACGTCGCGAAACGGCCACCATCCAAAGGCACCAAAGGGCGCAACTCGGGAGGAAGCACTGGCAGCACCTTCAAAATCATCCATTCGGGACGATTTTTAGAACTTATTAGCGCATCCATGACCTTCAGACGTTTCGAATATTTCTTGATTTTGGTTTCTGAGTTGGTTGAATTTATTTCCTGGCGCAGGAAATCGACTTGCTCTTTTAAATTAATCGCCTTTAATAAATCATAGATCGCTTCAGCGCCCATTTTTGCAATGAATTCATCGCCATGCAATTCGACAGCATCTAGATATTCATCATCGGTCAATAATTGACCTTTTTCCAACGGGGTCATGCCTGGATCTAAAATCACGAACGATTCAAAATAAAGCACGCGCTCAATTTCCCGTAACGTCATATCCAATAACAACGCTATTCTCGATGGCAGTGACTTTAAGAACCAAATATGAGCAACAGGACTGGCTAGGTCAATATGTCCCATTCTTTCCCTGCGAACTTTTGACAAGGTGACTTCGACACCACACTTTTCGCAAATTACGCCACGGTGCTTTAGTCTTTTATATTTGCCACATAAACATTCATAGTCGCTGACTGGGCCAAAAATCTTGGCACAAAATAAGCCATCACGTTCTGGCTTAAACGTGCGATAGTTAATGGTTTCCGGTTTTTTCACTTCCCCATAAGACCAGGAACGAATCATGTCCGGTGACGCCAAACCAATACTAATCCCGTCGAAATCATCGGCACGACCTTGACGCTTTAGAAAATTCATTAAATCTTTCAAGAGCTTGTCCTCATTCAGGTGACAGATGACAAATGACAGATTATTATTCTGCCTTCTGCCTTCTGTCTGTGTTGTTCAGTAGAAACGACCATAATCAGAGGAGGTCTTTTATCCTCCGTCTTCTTTCTATCTTCTGAACGTTATTCTCGTTCCAACTCGATATTAACCGCCAACGAACGGATTTCTTTAATCAATACATTAAAGGATTCCGGCATACCTGCTTCCATTTTATGATCGCCATCGACAATATTTTTATACATGCGTGTTCTTCCCGTGACATCATCCGATTTAACAGTCAACATTTCCTGCAAGGTATACGCTGCTCCATAAGCTTCAAGCGCCCAGACTTCCATTTCACCAAAACGTTGACCGCCAAACTGCGCCTTTCCACCTAATGGCTGCTGGGTAACCAGACTGTAAGGTCCTGTTGAACGCGCGTGCATTTTGTCGTCAACCAAATGGTTTAACTTCAGCATGTACATATAACCAACAGTTACTTCCCGTTCAAACGGTTCGCCAGTCAAACCATCATAAAGTGTAATTTGTCCATGTTCTGGCAAATCTGCCAGTTTTAACATCGTACGAATATCTTCTTCACTGGCACCGTCAAACACAGGGGTTGCCATTGGCACACCGTCAACCAGATTAGCTGCCATTTCCAGAATTTCTTTATCGGACAATGAATCCAGATTCTCCTTGCGGCCACTACTATTATAAATCTTGTCCAGATAGGCCCTGATTTCAACTACTTTTGCCCTGGCTTCCAGCATTTTACCAATCTTGATACCCAAGCCTTTAGCCGCCCAGCCTAAATGAGTTTCCAATACCTGTCCGACATTCATCCGGGAAGGTACGCCTAATGGATTCAAAACAATATCCACCGGATTTCCATCAGCCGTATAGGGCATATCCTCAATTGGCCTGATCATGGAAATAACACCTTTATTTCCATGACGGCCCGCCATTTTATCGCCTGGCTGAATGCGCCTTTTAACAGCTAAATAAACCTTGACCATTTTCAGGACGCCAGGCGCCAGATCATCACCCATCGTGATTTTCTTACGCTTGACCTCAAATTTTCCATCAAAATCTTTTCTTTGCTGTTCGACCTGGGCAATTACAGTTTCCAGCTGAAGATTAATATCTTCATCTTTCATTTTGATTTTTAACCACTCTGAATGCCTCAAGCCATCCAGATAAGCTTGCGTTATTTCGGTACCTGCTTTCAGTTGGCCTGGACCGGATTGTGCGACTTTGCCTATCAGCAGTTTAGCAACTCGGGCGAAAATATCCTCTTCAAGAATTTTAAGCTGGTCATCCAGGTCTTTCCGGTAGCGTTTGATTTCTTCCTGTTCAATGTCAAGTGCACGTTTATCTTTCTTTACACCATCGCGGGTAAATACTTGTACGTCAATCACTGTACCTTCAATACTGCCGGGAACTCGCAAAGAGGTATCCTTTACATCAGCCGCTTTTTCACCAAAAATTGCGCGTAATAGTTTTTCTTCCGGTGTTAACTGCGTCTCGCCTTTTGGCGTGACTTTGCCAACCAGAATATCACCGCCTTTCACTTCAGCGCCTACATAAACAATGCCGGATTCATCAAGTTTGGACAAGGCTTCTTCGCTGACATTGGGAATATCAGCAGTAATTTCCTCGGGACTATGCTTGGTATCGCGCGCTACGCAGGTTTTTTCTTCGATATGAATCGTTGTAAAGCGGTCTTCCTTAACCACCCGCTCGGATACCAGAATTGAATCTTCAAAGTTGTATCCGTTCCAGGGCATAAACGCAACCAGCATATTCTGCCCTAGCGCCAATTCCCCCATATCAGTGGAGGGTCCATCCGCCAGAATATCCCCTGCATTAACCACATCACCCGGTTTAACCAGAGGCTTCTGATTGATACAGGTATTTTGATTCGACCGTGTATATTTGGTCAGATTGTAAATATCAACGCCCGGCGCGCCCGTTTCGGTTTCGGTATCATTAACGCGCACTACGATTCTGGCCGCATCGACCGCTTCAATACTACCACCGCGTGCAGCCACTACTGTTACGCCGGAATCCTTGGCTACAGTTCTTTCCATACCCGTACCCACCAACGGCTTTTCAGCCCTTAGCGTAGGAACCGCCTGACGTTGCATGTTTGAACCCATCAACGCACGGTTGGCATCATCATGCTCAAGGAACGGAATAATGGATGCCGCAACCGAAACAATTTGTTTTGACGATACATCCATATATTGCACAGTATCCGACATCGCCAAGGCAAACTCATCCTTATGGCGGCAAGATACCAAGCCTTCTACCAATTTCCCGTTCGCGTCTACGGCAACGCTGGCCTGCGCAATAACAAATTCGCCTTCTTCAATAGCGGACAGGTAATCGACCTGGTCGGTCACTACGCCGTTGATAACTTTTCTATAAGGCGTTTCCAGAAAACCGTAGTTATTGGTACGCGCATAAACCGACAAAGAGTTTATCAGGCCGATATTGGGGCCTTCAGGCGTTTCAATAGGACAAACCCGGCCATAATGCGTAGCATGTACGTCACGCACTTCAAAACCCGCACGCTCTCTTGCCAGGCCGCCCGGACCCAGGGCAGAAACCCGGCGTTTATGGGTCACTTGCGATAATGGATTATTTTGATCCAT
>JBAQEN010000173.1:0-1612 GCA_049286765.1 Methylococcaceae bacterium | reverse complement strand
CCTCTATCATTTTGTTAAATAAGTTTCCATTTGATATAAAAAGCCCTGACTCTAAATCTTTTTTATTTTCTTGTTTTGTGACGAAGAATACTAGCTCATTAACGCTTCTACCACTTTTTATTTCCTTATATAAGTCAACATGTAAAATCGTTTTTTCATTTATTTCATTCAGAGCAACCAATATGACACGACGCTTAAAATCTTTATAGGCTTGATTATTTTCTTTCCCGGACATTAGCATTCTGCACTCATCCAACGTTACAGAGAAATAAGATTCTAACTGATCAGATAAGCTTCCAATACAAATTTCCCAAAGTGCCTGAGAATATTTCGAGCTAAATCTTTCTTGAGTTGTAATATCCAAAAATACAAATGAACTTGGATCTTTAACCCATTGGACAATATTAGGTGGGAAAGAGAAATTCCAGGTCTTTTTTGTTTTATTAATCACTGCTGGCGCCAACATCGTCCCAACACCATTAAGATGATCACTCTCACTATTAAGAATATTATATTCAATTACAGTAGACGCTAGTTTCTTGTAATTAATTCTTGCGCTTGTAATATCCCTATCTGTTTTATTTAAAAGCTCAATCACATCATTTTCTGAAACTTGATGTTCTAAATCTTTACCAAACCGATCTTTTACTAAAAACAATAAAATATTGAATATTTTCCTGGATGCTAGTGGCAACGAGTTCTCACAATTTATGATTGCTTTGTGTTTTTTTACTATAGCAATTTTTATTTCATTATTATCTATGAGTGCCATATAAAACCTTATTGATTTTTATTGCAGTAATAATCATTTACATATACCTGATTACCCACATACTTCAGCTAAAACGAAAGCTGGTAGTCCAGGAATTCCTTAAGTATCGTCTCCCCAGTATGGATTTGGGTACAAGATTGCATGGATACAAACTCTAATGACTTTAGTCCTATAGCTGGAAACATCTCTGTACTCTGGTTACCGGCAATCCATGCCGGTATGATGGTAACTCGAAAATCTGGCGAATTGGCTAAAAGTTTTACGTAATCAGGTACACATATCACCTTGGGTTGAGCCAGCATCCTTTAATCTAACTTTTCCGGAAATTACGCCACCTTTGCCGGATATTTAGCCACCTTATTAATTTAAACCCGTAAATATAGCCACCTTTACGAATCCCCCTACGTATAATTATTTTTTATTATCAGTAACCTATAATTCATTAGCTTTGATATCTCACCATCCGGAAATTACGCCACCTTTGTCTTGTATCTAGTTAAAAAACAGCAGGTTATAAATTTGTTGTTTGAACGTATATATGTTTTATATTTTATATTTAAAAAATATATATATTTTAAAATAACATCAACTAAGAAACCATTTCAAAATATTTGTTAATTATAGACAAAATATACTAGACTTGATAATATCAGTCAAATTATACGTGAAATGATCAAGTGAGATATTAGAAATGGGAACTGGTTTAGACAAAATTAATAAATTACTAGAACATACTGAAAGTCTTAGACGTTCTTTTAGAAATTTTAATTTTTCTCCGGATAACATTAAGCATGATGAACGCAGATATTCATTTAAAGAAGCACAAGAATTAGTTGGCAG
>JBAQEN010000172.1:0-5905 GCA_049286765.1 Methylococcaceae bacterium | reverse complement strand
CAGCGGGGCTGGAGGCCAGGTTTTGAATATAGTCCATGCTTTTTTTCAGCATATCCTCCGGGACGGCAATGCCATTGGCGCGCGCTTCTATAAGCAGATGCACGGCATACACAGTGGCAAATTCGTCAGCTTCAGGAGACGCTACCCACAAGCCGAAACCGCCTTCGGCATTTTGCCGGGTTCGCAACACCGGCATAAGCCTTGAAAAATTTTCCACGCTACTGGCGTCGCTACCTTCTTCCGAAAATTCCGGGTGTTTACCGAGCACCAGAATCGGTATTGCCTTACTGATTAACTGCTCAGTGCAGCTGTAGCTGAAGTTTTTCAGATAAGCGGTTAAGCCTGGAATTGATACCAGCGGTAATGGCGATACACCGGCGCTGACTTTACGATAGTCGGGATAAAGTTGACGTTCAATGCTTACTTCCTGTTTGCCCTTAAAACTGCCGAAGCGCAGGCTGGCTATTTTTGGCGTGGCTGGGCGGATACTCAGATCGTGGTGCATCGATGCCGATAGTTTGCCGCTGCTTGCTGTAAAGTTAAGTGTTGCATTGCCCAAAGCAGCGCCTTTCCCGCTTAGGGCTTGCACACGAAAAGTGACCACACCTTCATGATTTTCATCGATAGCGATGGTTTTACCGGCTTCACCTTGCACGGCGAGTTGCGGCGGCACATTCAAATTGACTTGGATTGGGGCCTTGGCTCCTGAGCCTTTGATATTGTTGGCCACGGCAACGCTGACGGTAAACTCATCACCGGGCGCTATGATAAACGGCGCATTGGGGGACACAATCAAATCGCCGCGCACCTGGGTATTTTTTGTGACGCTGCCGATGCGCCCGTCATTAACAGCAACTGCAATGACTCGCAATGTGCCATTGAATGTCTCCGGCACCTGATAGCTGAATTCTTTCTCGCCTTCCAGATCGACGATACCCGACCAATAGATGGCTGGTTTATCATGTTTGCGCTTGAAAGGATTCAGGAAGGAAGCCGTTTCCTCCTCACCATCTCCTCCGGGCGCCGCCATCTGCATCAGCTTTTTGAACTCAGGTAATATCAGATCGAGAATTTGCGTGGTATCAACAGCCAATTGCCGCTTCTGGAAAAAATACCCCAACGGATCAGGATTTTTATAGCGTGCGACTTGCAAAATACCTTCATCGATAGCAAACACCACGACGCGAGTTGGCTCGGGACTTTGCAGTTTCATGTTCAAGGTTTGTCCCGGTTTGATAAGTTCCGGTACATCCAGTTTTAGCGCCTGGGTATGTTGAGCGAGGTTGACTTTAAAAGGCGCCACACCGAATGACAGAGGACTCATAAAAATTTCATCCGAGCCCGGATCACGAATGTACTGCACACTGACATAACCATTGCCTGTCAGCTCCCTGGGGACTTCTATGTACTGTACAGAAGCCTGTGTGCCGGCTTTAAACCATACGCTGGCATAGACTTTATCGCGTTCAATGGTAATCAATCCCGCTCCGGTATAAGGGGCGCGGATATTAACGGCGATTTTTTCACCGGGCGCATATTCTTCCTTGTCCAGCGTCAACTGCAATTCGGCATTGCGATCCAGGCTGCGCGACACATTGCCGATGCCTGCAACGCTGTAATCTATACGGCTCAATATCAAGCCGTCGGCATTGCGAACCAGATAGGAATAATCGCCTGGCGTACGGGTGTCGAGTTGCAGATTGAAGCCGTCTTTAGGAATGGCTAGCGTGTCTTTATGCAGACTGATTTCTTTAGGTCGGGATTCGTATTTGTAAGTGTTATCCTGCTGGCGTGTCAATACCGACAGCACTTTTCTCTCCAGTAATTCCAGCGTCAGATTTGATGCCGGAATAGCTTGTACTTGCGGATTGATAGCCAATAAATGCACGTGGCGCTGCGCATCTTTGGCGACAAAATCAAGCCTCCCATCGGCTTTATAACCGATCAGAAAAGGCATGTCTGAAACCAGTACATCAGCTTCGGCGGCGACACTGCGCCCGCCTTGTGCTTCGAAAGCGCGTGCCAGAAAATGCAATTGATAGGTAGCGCGGGTGTATTTTTCTAATCCTAAGGCAAATACGGCATTGCCGCGGGCATCGGTTTGTACGGGATTCAAGCTTTCATCGAAACCCTCTTTTGCATAGTGCGGATCATGAAAGCGGTAATCTTTATACTGTTTAAATGCCGGCAAGGCGGGTTTTAAAGTCAGGCTAGCCTCGATTTGTCTTGCTTCAGCGGGCGCGCCATAAAGATTTTGCACATTTACTATAGCTTGTAAATCATCGGGATTGACCCAGCCATCGGTAACGGGTTTGGAAAATTTTGCTACAGTTTTGATACGATCCGGCTGAAATTCTTCAACCTTGACGGTGGTTGATCCTAAAAACTGATCGGTTTTGCCGTCCCTGACGGTATACAGATTGATGCTGTAATTGCCTGTTGCAGAGCTAGGCAGGGTCTCGTGAGACAATTCGTTAAAACCGCCAGCCCCCAGATTGATCGTAGTGCGTTTGACTGTCAGACCGCGCGCATCAAGAATTTCCGCCTGTAGCGGTAAACCGGTTAACGGCATGTCCCAATGCTCGGTTTTGACAATAATACCGATATGAAACGTATCGCCAGGCCGGTAAATACCGCGATCCGAAAATAAATAGGCATTCAATTGATTGGCATCCCGCGCATTGTCAGCGCCGCCGATATTAAAACGCGAGAAGTTCAGCTGCCGGTCTTCGCGCCCCAGCGGCAGAAAACTCATATCACCGTGATGTTTTACCAAATAAAACACCGGTTCACGCTCGCGTGTCAAACCTGACAATTTGGGAAAACGGAATTTGCCTCCGACATCGGTTTTGCCATTGAACAAAACCAGGCCATTTTTGCCGGTCACCTCTACTTCCGCATCGCTCTGTGGCTCACCGGTTTGTATGGATTGCACAAACACCAGTTGCGAGCCATCCAGTTCGGTTTTTACGATTAACCCCAAGTCAGTCACTACTATCAGACGGCTATCCGTTACCTGGTCATCGCTATGTTTGCTGGCAGGATCATAGCTCTTTGCCGTTAACAAAAAGATCCCGCGTTTGTTATTGCCTTGTGCATCCACCATATACTGGCTTAAATCCACAGGCTGATAGTACGGCTTTCCATGTTCCTGTGCGGGCAAGGGCAAAGCGAACTCAAAACGCTCGCTCAGATTATCCTGGCCGAAGTTGCCCGAAAAATCAGGGTGGCTAAAATCGCCTTCGCTTTGTGACACAAAATGCTGCAATTGTTCCGGCATCACGCGGCCCATCTCGACTTTAACACCGGGTAAATCACGCGCCATCAAGGCTATCTTTTTCTCACCGCTCAGCAAGGAGCCTTCGCCCATAATATGCACTTCCTTGATAAACTCGGGTACAACCAGAGTCTTGTAGACGGTTTTAGGCAACAGATAGCCGCCGAATGATTTAATATCTTTATCGATTTTTATGAACAAATACCGACCCACATCGGCCTGCACTCGAAAGCTGTGGGTTTGGGTATATTCATGTTCCGCAGGCAAAGCTTCGAGTGGAACAGGCGTGCTGAGCTTGAGGATTTCAGCAGTTACTTCCTCGGGGTTCCAATAGTGATTGTAAGTACGCTCAGACTCCGGTGTACCAGGATGATATTGCGGCAGTAACCAAACTTCTACTGCTTTGGCCATTTCCCGTTCATGGACAGGAAGCGTTGTGTTCAAAACCAGTATCTGGTCTTGCAATTGCGTTTGGCTGTTGGGTGTAACCGTCAATTGTACATCGTTAATCGTAAGCCCGTTGTAAAGCCCCGGTATATCAACGGTGGCAGTTAACGGTTTGGCTATATGGGCATCAGAACCTTCGGCCTTGGCGTCGTCACTGAGCGTGAATATGACCTGTTGGCCAGAACGTGGAACAGGTAAGGATCCAGAATGCACAAAAGCATTAAGTTTGAGCTTGTCATAAGTAATGGTGAAGGGAATACTCTGTTCTTTAGCTTCCGGCTTCCGTTCTCTGATAGCGAGCTTGATTTGTTTTGCCAGCGATAGACTATCAACCGGATGGCTGAATTGAATATGGATGACCGCTTTCTTTAAAGCCGCAAGCAATGGATCTTGATAAAACTCGGCTTTGTCCAGCTTCGCTGTAAACTCAGGCGTATTGAACGAAAACTCCCGGCGCGCCAGTTTAATTTGCGCTGCAACCAGACTTTTTTCCAGTTTGACTTGAAAGCTTTGGTCTACCGGCCAATCCTTGCCGGGTCGAAACTCCAGTATTTTATCGTCTAGCCAATGCCAGCGGCCTGCAATAGCCGGACTTGTCGAAATGCCTTTCTGCACCTCTTTATCCACCATCGCTAGAGGCGCAACTGACGCGTTAAAGGTAACAACCAGAGGATTGGGCGGCGCATTGTTTTCGATGTCTCTGTTTTCCGGCGCCTGGATCACAAAGTCGATCTTCACCGGTTGTGGCCGTGATTGCCACCAATGATATCCGAACCATCCGGCAGCACCGGCCAGCAATATCGCCGACAGAATCAACAGGCTGATTAATGGTTTCTTCCTGGCGTACTGAAAACCATCGGCAAACCCGCTTTTTACAGCACAAAGCCAAAAGGGTTGTTGCCAATGCACAATGCCGAACAGAGCGATCAACGCATTCAGGATATAAATCCTGCACTGGCTTAATACGGTGATCAATTTACTCATCGGCGCTTTTCCACGCATAAAGTTAAAAACGGCATTTCAGTTCAAGTAAAAATAAATTGCACTTATTTGTTGAATCCAAGAATTGGTGCTTATGTTGCCGCATGCAATGCCTTATTAATTAACACGTTATATTCAAGGATTTTTTCTCATCGTACACTGGAAAACCTTGAAATATGAGAGGTTTGCCGATAGTTAAATGATAGGCATCGAAATATTAGTATGTTGATCAGTCAATAGTTTTGCTGAATGAATGCGTCTATGTTCTATAACCGCTTTGTCGACGCCGCTAACGGTAATCGTCAAAAGGCCGTTATCCAGCCGGCCAATCCAGCCTTTTTCCTTTAAGTACCAAATATGAAATTCAAGATGCTCGCGCGGACAGCCCGATAAACGCTCCAACTCGAAATTTCCGATTCCTGGATTTTGCATATTGCGCCTGCGTTTGACATACAAAATTGACAGCAATTTTTCCTGAATAATAGCATCAAGCTCTAAACCATCATTGTCGTTTGCTTCCTCAAGTAATTTCGAACCGTATTCCATATACCTTTTGTGGTTCAGGTCGTACTGGGCTCGCTTTTCAGGATCTCTTAATATTTCATGCGCCTGTACGACCTCAGAAAATTTAAGATGATCCCCGGTTTTATTATTGTCCGGGTGATAGCGTTGAGCCAGATAACGAAAAACCCGGTCTATCGTATCTGCATTGGCGTTAGGACTAATTTCCAGAGTCTCATAATAATCGGTAAATGCTTTCTCTTCCATAACAGGTTCTTTAAAGTAAAGGAATAATGTCTGTAATTCTTTAGCCAGATTTGTACGATAGGGTATTACTTGTCAAAAATCCGGGTTATACAAAATAACAAGCAACGCCATAATAATAGCGTTGAATAAATACAATGATATCTAGCAGAAGTATCCCAATTTTAGGAGGCTAATCCAGCTTGTAGGTTTTATTAAGGTATTTGCTATATTGCATGCATACCCTATCAAAAAAACCTACAACCCAAGTATTACAGAAAATTGCTTTTCAATTTTTAAGAAATTTCAGTTAAGACTAGTTTATCTATTTGAATAATCAAGTATATTCAACATTCAAACTACATTATGCTGTTTTAATCCCGTTCTTCTTTTTCATTAATCTTCATTGTTAAACCGATTTTAAGCCTAGCGGGGAGTCGCTATTTTTGCGAAAGC
>JBAQEN010000171.1:0-1561 GCA_049286765.1 Methylococcaceae bacterium | reverse complement strand
CCCAAGTGCTTTCGATTAATGGGCTGAATCGCTTTAAGATTATCAATCTCACAATGTAACTCAAGCGGAAATAATCTTCCCGGGTTATTAGTATCAGGAAGGATTAAGCGGGTAGTTGCGGCATAATCTCCAGACTTGCGGTGACGAATCAGATAATGAACCGATTGCTGGTCATATTCGTCAAATTCTAAATTGTCAGGATGTTGTTCACTGCTTTCAAACCCGGTCTCAATGCAATAAACTTGATACCGGAGTTTATATACCTCCTTTTTTAGTTCATCAGAAATCACGGGTACCATCTCAAAAAATTGATGGAAGTCATCAATAATATGTTTTTCAGTCAAGTTGTTGTCTCTTAGCTTATCGGGGGGTGTAAACAAATATAGCTACTTAATTTCAAAACTTCAATGTACAGAGGAGTTTGTTGAACAATTACGCAAGCAATGAACAAACACATTGCCGGGATACCCGAACATCATATTAGTTTGGCTACTCACTGACAATTTTTTCAAAACCGGCAATTCCAAGCGCAGATTAACTGGATTAGTGGCAGGACAAGTCCAACTGGAGACAATGCCTATCCGTGGGCAAACGATGACTGGCGTTTCCGAGACATTGTTAGGATTTGCCGGAAATGTTCACACGGTTGTTTACAACGCCAACTGTCCCGCCAATAAGTCAAAATCAGCGCTGGCCAGATAAGGCAATACACCCAGCAATGGCGCATTCAAAGCGGTTTTAACAGTACATATATTTTCGTCACGGTTTAGCATGTCCGGGTCTACGCATACGGCAATCCAACCGGCACACGGTATGCCTGAATGTCGTATCGCTTCATAGGTTAATTTTGCGTGATTGATGCAGCCTAGCCTGATGGCAACTACGAGAATGACGGGTAATGCCAGCGCTTTTGCCAAATCGCTAATATCTTCACAGTCATTCAACGGTGCGTACCAACCTCCAGCGCCTTCGACCAGCACTATATCAGCCACGGCTTTCAAGGCATTAAACTTCTCGACAATATTAGCCAGTTTGACCGGATTGTTGTAGCCCGCAATATGCGGCGAGACGGGTAATTCATAGGCATAGGGATTGATTAAGTCATAGGCAATCTTTAATGAGGCATTTTCCTGTATCTGCAGGGCATCTTCATTTTTCAGTTCTCCATCCTGCATAAAGCAACCCGAGGCAACAGGCTTCATCCCAACAACGTATTTGCCCCGCTGCTTAAAGTAACGCATCAGCGCAATTGTCGCCCAGGTTTTGCCTGCGTTGGTATCCGTGCCAGTTATAAAATAGCCTTGTTCCATAACGATTTACACCTTGGCAGTCACGATAATGACTTCGAAAGTCGCAGGAATCTGACCGCTAACTCTGTTTTTTTCATAAGCCGAAATCATCTGCTGCATCGCTGTTTTTGTGGTGATTTTTTTATTGCGGCCTGCAATCACATGATGTGCGCCCAGGCGTTTTAATTCTTGCATCAACGTCCAAACGGAATCATAGCGAGAGGTATGGAGCTTGCTTTTGCTCTGAATAGTTTTGAATCCCGCCTGCCGGA
>JBAQEN010000170.1:0-5241 GCA_049286765.1 Methylococcaceae bacterium | reverse complement strand
AGTCTTAAGCGTTCCAAACCATAGTTTATCGAACCAATTTCCTTTTTTTCCAAATGCGTTATTTCCTTAAAAACCGCTAAAGTCTCTTCTATCTTTGTCTGAAGGACTGGCCAAGCTTGCTCGCCTGTGGCAATAGTTTTGCCGCTTTCTTTAACTTCGACCAACTGTCCATAAAAATTGCCCCACTCCCGGCGTTCTACGACCATCATATCGGCCGGATCGCTTTGCTCATTGATATTACGTTCCTGTATCCAGCGAAAGTCGGCCCCCGTCACATCCCTGTTACCGGTTTTAATCAAATACTGTACCAGAGTATCTTCGTTATCGGCCATTTTGAAGCCGGTTGATTTTGCCATCGCAGCCGGCGTTATGCTGGTATCAACTTTCTCACCCATAATTATTTTGGGTTGTTTACCTTCTTCCTGATAACTGAATCGGGTCACTTGATGTGGCCAGAAATGGCCTACACCACGCACAGTAACGAGGCCCAGCACACCCACGATCATAATAAGACTGGCACTGACTGCCGCCGCATTGAGCCATATCCAGGGAGCTCCACTTTTAAACCATGATTTCATCATAATGAGCTATATTTTTCGCGTAAGCGCTGACGAATTATTTCTGCCAGCGTATTAAAAACAAACGTAAACATGAACAGCACCAGAGCCGCTAGAAACAATACCCGGTAGTGTGTACTGTTTACTTCAGATTCCGGCATTTCCACGGCAATATTGGCAGCCAATGTACGCAGGCCCTGAAAAACGCTTATATCCATCACCGGCGTATTCCCTGTCGCCATTAATACAATCATGGTTTCGCCCACTGCGCGGCCCAGGCCAATCATCACGGCAGAAAAAATTCCCGGACTGGCTGTTAATAACACCACCTCCATCATGGTTTGCCAAGGTGTTGCGCCTAATGCCAGAGAACCCACCGTCAAATGCTTTGGCACGCTGAAAATAGCATCTTCAGCAATTGAAAAAATTGTCGGAATCACCGCAAAGCCCATCGCTATACCCACCACCAGCGCATTGCGTTGATCATAGCCGATGCCCAATTCGTTCTTAAACCAATCGCGTAACGTACCGTGAAATAAAAAGCTTTCCAATGGCACGCTTACCGCAAAAGCGAACCAGCCTGCAAGCAAAATAACCGGTATTAAAATAGCGGCTTCCCAGCCTTCGGGTATGTTCTGCTGTATAGTTTTTGGTAGATACTGCCAGGCGTATGCAAATAGCATAACAGCCAACGGCACAATCATCAGCAATGCAAATAGCCCCGCTAAATACTCTTCAATCAATGGCGCCAGCCATAATCCGGCAAGGAAACCCAAAACAACCGTAGGCAGCGCCCCCATTAATTCAATGGATGGTTTAATAATCTGCCGCATTCTTGATGTCATAAAATAAGCGGTATAAATAGCGCCCATCAGGGCCAAAGGCATTGCCACCAACATAGCATAAAAGGCCGCCTTCAGAGTACCAAAAACCAAAGGTGTCAAACTGTATTTGGGCTCAAAATCACTACTTGCCGAAGACGACTGCCAGATATAATCAGGCTGAGGATAGCTTTCGTACCAAACTTCCTTCCATAGGGAGCTTAAAGACACCTCAGGGTGCTCATTATCCACCTTCCAGAAGTTTATTTTGCCCTCGTCAGTCTGTACTAACAGAGCGTTGGCTCTGGGTGATAACGCTGCAGCTACAGGACGGGAATTACTAACCCGCTCCTTAATCATTTCTCTTTCAGAAGTCGAATGATAAATACCTGTAATGCCGTCGGCATCGACCGTCATGAAACCTTTACGCCGTTGTTCCGGAATTATCGAGATGACCGCTTTATCAGAAACTTTAAATACCCTGATTTTCTGCATGGAAAAACGGTTCAACTTGTCTCTGACCTTACTCCATTGCGACACCAAACCGCTGGAATCGCCAATCATCAACGAAAGATCGCCATTTAAAAAGGCGACGCTGGTAATTTTTTGCCCTGCCTCAACGACATTTAGCTCCTGGTTCAGGACAGGCGCACTTTTATCGCTAATATCAATCAAGCCCAAACGCCCCCCACTATCAAGTAAATAAAGATTTTGCTCTTCCTTATCAACTAATATGTCGGTGACATCCGCAGCCGCATAATCTAAGACCGAATCGGTACGGGTTATGGTCGCTTCATCAGCGAATAAGGACGTTTCTTTTTCAAAATGACTTAAGCGGATTTTACCGGCTGATTTTGCAACTATTGTACTTGCGCCATCGCCAATTTTAACCGCAATTTTTTCCAAAGCCGCACCTGACTCATCTATCACCAGAGGAGCTTCACCTAATGGATAATCTAATGAAGGTGTGATGACGCGAACATTATCAGGATAGGTTACTTTATACCGATGCTTCGCAATAACGGCTTTACCATCAGATAAACCGTAAATTACTGCACCTTCGTTGACCGGGCTGCCCTGAGCAAAGCTCACAATATGAGCGCTTTCAGGTATTTTGATAGCTTCAGTTAAAATAGGTTTGCCAGTCGCCACTGCAAAAAATATAACTTGCCCAGTGTCAGTAAACCGAACTGCCACTTCATTTTGCTCTTCCACCCCCAATAACACGGTTTTGCCTAGCGCCTGATCCGGCACATCATAATGACTAACTGATTCTGCTGTTGCAGAGATAAATAAAGGGAAAACCACGTACAGCAAATAAAAGAAAATCATCACGACAGCAACGATGACACCGAGACCCCCTGCAATCACGCCATAGCGTGCTAATGAATCTTTTATGAGACGCCAACGCTGGTAAACCCCACCGGATGTATTTTTTATGACTGAGGAATATTTTGTTTGTTGATTTATTTCAGACATGGGGGAGAGTGTAGAAATGAAATGTTGCAATGATATAACAAAAACAAAAAAACGGCTGAGATTCGATTAACGAATCTCAGCCGAGCCTTCTCCGCATTAACCTTTGCACATTGAGAGGGAAATAATCAGCTAATCCAGGCCAACATCCTTGTTTATGCAACCCTGCACAACAGTTAAAGCCATTTTTAACAACTATGCCTAGATGATAACCTTACTTAAGTGTAGTCAGTACTTTTTCAACTACATTTGCAGGTAATGGAATATAGCCATCTTTTATTACAACTTGCTGACCGGTTTTGGATAACACCATTTTCATAAATTCGCCATCTAAAGGCGCTAACGGTTGATTTGGTTTTTTATTGACATAAATATACAAATAACGTGTTAACGGGTAAGCGCCTTTAATGGCATTTTCAGGGGTTGCTTCAACAAATGGCTCACCGGCTTTCTTTGCCAACGGCACCATTTTAATACCTGATGTGCTGTAGCCCATGCCTGAATAGCCAATACCGTTCTTTGATGACGTTACCGATTGCACCACAGACGCTGAACCGGGCTGCTCGTTTACGTTATTTTTGTAATCGCCTTTACATAACGCATTTTCTTTAAAGTAGCCGTAAGTACCTGAAACCGAGTTACGTCCATATAGTTGAATGCTTTTTGATCCCCACGCAGCGACACCTGCTTCACCCCATGTTTCAATATCTTTGTCATAACCGCATTTGCGGGTAGAAGAAAAAATGGCATCAACCTGTGGAACCGTCAACCCTTTAATCGGGTTGTCTTTATTGACCATCACAGCCAGCGCATCAATAGCGACAGGAACAGCAGTAGGCTTGTAACCGTATTTATCTTCGAAAGCCTCCAGTTCGTCATCTTTCATCTCGCGGCTCATAGGCCCAATATTTGATGTGCCTTCTGTTAACGCAGGCGGTGCTGTAGATGAACCCGCTGCCTGAATCTGAATATTCACATTGGGATATTCACGATTAAATTCTTCAGCCCAGAGTGTCATCAGATTTGCCAGTGTGTCAGAACCTACACTGGACAAGTTGCCGGAAATACCGCTGGCTTTTTGATAGTCAGGAATACCTGCATCAACTGTTTGTACGGCACTTGCAGCACCACTGACCAATGCCGCAGAAGAAAAACCCATCGCAGCTATCAGCGATTTTGTCTTAAAAGATAATTTCATTATCAAATCTCAAGTTAGTTAATGTGGAACTATTATGTGCATATAACATAACAATCATATTAATTATATGTGACAAGATTATGACAAAGCCATAATCTTGTCTTGTCACTGCGAGCAACGCAAAGGCTGCACACTAAATACCCGCTTCAGGCAGAGATTTAGCGCAGGTAATGGACAGGAATTTGGCACAGCCTGCATCCAGATGCGACCAGTCATCGGGCATTATCAACCTGGCCAGTGCCGCTGTAGGTAACAATTTATCCGTATCAGGCAAACTGGCTGCCCCTGCCAGATGAATAAGCAAGTCTTCCAGTTCCGGATTATGCCCCACCAGTAAAACCCGGCTGACTTCTAAAGGAATTTCAGCCAACGCCGATTTCAAGCGCTCAAACCCTTCTTGATACAAACGTTTATCCTGCATAATACCCAAACCCTCTACAGCCATGACTTTATGCACTAATTTCGCTGTCGAAATGGCTCTTTTTGCTGGCGAACTGATTATCCGGTCGGGTATCAATTGCTGTTGTTGCAGCCAAACCCCCATGCGTTCGGCATCGCGTTTGCCACGCTTTTTTAAAGGTCTGTCAAAATCATCCATAGCAAGATTGCGGTTAGATTTTCCATGCCTAAGCAACCATAATTCTCTATTCATTCTTTATCACCCCTGTGTGTTTTTATTCAATAACGACTAAAAATCAATTACGATAGCGGCTGATTGTTACATTGTCATTAAATGTTAATACTGGATTGTTATTATCAGAGGTTTAATGATCTCCACAAACCCTTCCAAGTTTTGATCAATATGTCCTTGCAATTTGATTTTCCCGCGGGTTTAACAGCCGAAAAATTTATTGCAAAACTAAGCAATAAGGCAAGTACACAGATGGTTTCCCGTCAGTATTCCCTGAAAACTTATTATGACAGCTTTGATTGGCGGCTTTATAAAAACGGTATCACTTGCGAATTTAACCGCTCAAAAACGGCTTCAACTTTACTATTAAGAAGCGTTGAAAGTAACCTGATCATCGCAAGCACAGAGCTCAAGGAAGTGCCTGTATTCAGCCAACAATTCCAGGCAGAGGAAATACGCAACATCCTGGCTCCCCTGTTGGAAATGCGTGCATTATTACCCGTATGCACTCTGGATTATGAAACTTATCATCTGAACATGCTCAATCAAGATAAAAAA
>JBAQEN010000169.1:0-3794 GCA_049286765.1 Methylococcaceae bacterium | reverse complement strand
GTGTTGGTCTGTATAAGCTGGAAAAATCAACAGGGCATAGCCGCCGCTTTACGGGCGTAATTCCACCAGGTAATCGCTATGCAAGTCATATAAAAAATAATAAAGCAGTAGAACGCCGCATCCGGTCTACCGGTAAGACTAATCGAAGTTCCGTAACTCTTCGGGATAAAGAATGCGCCATAAGCTGCGACCGCTGAACTGAAGCCCAGTACCACCGCCGCTTCTTTTGCTGCGTCTTTTCTTGCCTGTGCCAACACGTCTGCCCCTTTTCCTTTGACTGCACACAAACGCTCGGTCATAAAGATGACCGGAATCATGCGGAACGTTGAGCCGTTGCCTATCCCGGTGGTGATAAATAACAGCATGAACATCGCAAGAAAGCCCCAGAAATCGCCCGGGGAACCTTCGGAAGGCATGAAATGCAGCACACCGAATAGCGCGGCTATCATGATGACAAAGTTCCACAATGTTACCTGCGCACCACCGAGTTTGTCAGCCAGCCAACCGCCTACCGGTCTTATCAACGCACCGACCAGCGGACCTAAAAAGGCGTATTGGGTCGGATTAACATCAGGAAACAAAATTTTAATCAGCATCGGTAAACCGGCTGAATAACCGATAAAGGAACCGAAAGTCCCGGTATATAACCAGCACATCAACCAGTTGTGTTTACGTTTGAAAATGATCGCTTGCTCTTTAAACGACGCTTTAGCTGAGGCAATGTCATTCATGCCAAACCAGGCTGCTATGCTGGTCGCAATAATGAACGGCACCCAGATAAAACCGGCATTTTGTAGCCAGATATTTTTAGTCACTTCGGCTTTAACCCAGACTTGCGGATCGCCGCCCCATGAGCCGAATACGCCTGCGGCGATAACCAGAGGCACCACGAACTGCACAGTACTGACGCCCAGATTACCCAGACCGGCATTCAAACCCAAGGCTGTCCCTTTTTGAGACTGGGGATAGAAAAAGCTGATGTTCGCCATACTGGAAGCGAAGTTACCGCCGCCAAAACCGCATAACAAGGCTAATACGGCCATTAAAATGTAAGGCGTTTCCGTATTTTGCACGGCAAAACCTATCCAGACTGAAGGTAACAATAACGACGCGGTACTGATCGTCGTCCAGCGGCGACCGCCGAAAATCGGCACCATAAAGGAATAGAAAATCCGCAGGGTCGCACCGGACAAACCAGGCAACGCCGCTAACCAGAATAACTGGTCGGTGGTGTATTTAAAGCCGATGCTGGGCAAATTGATAACCACTACGCTCCACACCATCCACACTGCAAACGACAGTAATAAAGCCGGAATACTGATCCACAAATTACGTGCAGCAATCCGCTTGCCCGTCCTTTCCCAAAAACTTTGGTCTTCGGGATTCCAATCGGTAAGGACTAATGAAGAGGGATGACTTAATTCCGGCAAGTAGGTCGAAACTTTTGCCAATTCAGGAACTACACGGCGCTCCATTTGCACAACAGAAAAGTGCATCCAGGTCAGCGCAATCATAACCAATACAAACAGCAGCATGAAACAGCTGCTCCAGATACCGGTCAAATCGTTCAACATACCGAAAGTCAATGGCAACAGAAAGCCGCCCAAACCTCCAATCATGCCGACAGCACCACCGACAGCGCCTATATTGCCGGGATAATAAACCGGGATATGTTTGTAAACCGCCGCCTTGCCAAACGACATAAACAAACCGAGTACAGACATCAGAAAGATAAAAGCCACGGGACCCAAAACCAGGCTAAAACTGATGTCACCTTTAATCCCGTGGACCACATAATCGGTAGGCGGATAAGACAGAAAAAAAGTACAAATGGAGGCAACAATAAACGTCCAGTACATAATCCGACGCGCTCCGAAACGGTCAGATAACCAGCCGCCCAGTGCACGAAATAAACTGGCAAAAATGGAATATGACGCAGCCAGCATACCCGCTGACTTAATATCAAAACCGTAAGCGCCGACCAGATAACGGGGCAGCCACAGCGCCAATGCGACAAAGGCGCCAAATACGCAAAAGTAGTACAGCGAAAACCGCCAAACCTGTATATTTTTAAGCGGTTCTAGCTGTTTCATGAACGAATCCGGCTTGGCGCCCGACAGGCGTCTGGCTTTAAGCATCGGTTCATCTTCACTGACAAACCAGAAAATTGCCGCCATCAGCAACAAAGCCGCTCCCCAGATTTGCGCCACGGCGTGCCAGCCCAAAGCCACCATCACAAAAGGCGCTGTGAATTTAGTGACTGCCGCGCCTACGTTGCCCAGACCGAAAATACCCAGCGCAGTACCCTGCTTATCTGTAGGAAACCAGCGCGAAGTATAGGCGATACCCACGGCAAACGAACCACCGGCAACCCCGATACCTAATGCAGCCACCAAATAGAGAAGGTAAGTTTCAACCGTAGTCAGCAGAAACGTAGATATAGCCGCCATCACCATAACTATTGTATAAACAATACGGCCACCATACTGGTCGCTCCAGATACCCAGTATCAGTCGAATCAACGACCCGGAAAGAATAGGTGTGCCTACCAATAAACCGAATTCGGTTTCGCTTAAACCCAAGTCTTTCTGAATTTGTATCCCGATAATGGAAAAGAGTGTCCACACTGCAAAACAGGTGGTAAAGGCAACTGTGCTTAACCAGAGTGCCCGCGACTGTTGGCCGGGTGTAACATTATCAACAATAGACATCATAACCCTTGCTTGCACATTACTGACACCACATCCCGCCCGCATGAAATACTGGCTTGCAGTATAATTTCAGAAAAATTAGTTATTAAGAATATACAATTTCATTAAAAGATATATTATTAATACATCTTATAATTTAATCCTTTTTCTAAAAGCAAGCAACATGCAAATCACCAGTTATACGGATTACGCACTCAGAGTATTGATTTTTCTGGCAAGGTCTCCGAACAGTCAGTCCACTATTACGGAAATCGCTGATTTTTTTAATATCTCCCGCAATCATTTGGTGAAAGTTGTTCATCAACTGGGTGGCAAGGGTTTTGTTAACACAACGCGTGGCAAGGGTGGCGGCTTATCATTGCAGCGTCCTCCGGAGATGATACGCATTGGCGAAGTAGTACGCAGCATGGAAACGCATTTTAACTGGGTAGAATGTTTTGATCCGTCGCAGCAGCACTGTCGGTTGCTACCAGGTTGCGGCCTAAAGCAGTTATTAGCTCGCGCCGGAGATGCCTATTTACAAGTGCTGGATGCAGCGACGTTGGAAGATGTGTTGTTAGACACTATAAATGCTGAGGCGCCACAGAAGGAAACGTCTGACAACTTAAAATAATCAGTCCGGCAGGTAATAGAGCCTTTGTCGGTGCGATCAATTTCATGGATTTTAATTAGTCGATTGGCACAAAGTCCCGCTTTATTTAAATTGCCAGCAATGCTAAAGTTATAGCCTATAGAATTACTGGGTATTTATTAATGAATGCCAGTGGTTTTAGTACCAGCTTTTTTAACTTTTATTTAGGACTCTCTTATGGCTTTCGAACTTCCTGCTTTACCTTATGCGAAACATAGATTGGTACCCCATATTTCAGAAGAAACTTTAGAGTATCATTATGGTAAACATCACCAAACTTATGTGACAAATCTGAATAATCTCATTCCAGGTACTGAATTTGAGGGTTTGACTCTGGAAGAAATTATCGTCAAGTCATCATCAGGCCCTATTTTCAATAATGCGGCGCAGGTCTGGAATCACACCTTTTATTGGAACAGCCTGACTCCCAATGGCGGTGGTGAACCTAATGG
>JBAQEN010000168.1:0-3120 GCA_049286765.1 Methylococcaceae bacterium | reverse complement strand
GGTGGGATACTCCTGCCATTGCCGGTCGATCCAGGTCCAGACTTTTACGAATTCCCGGAAATTGATCTCCGGGTCAAAATTGGTCGAAAAATATCTGCCGTGACTTCCAGCGTTTACATCCAGTATGTCTATCGTATCGATCTTGTCAAAGTAACGTTTGACAGCAAGGGCGCAGTAAGCATTGACTACTCCGGGATCAAAACCGGCGCCGAGGATTGCGGTGACCCCCCTTTCAGCGCAGCGCTCCTTTCGCTTCCATTCGTAATTGGCATACCAGGGTGGCTCCTCACAGACCTTATCCGGATCTTCATGGATAGCGGTGTCTATATAGGCCGCGCCGGTCTCGATGCACGCTTCCAGTACCGACATATTGAGAAAGGCTGAGCCAAGGTTGATCACGATTCCGGATTTGCTCTTCTTTATCATCTTTACTGTCGCCGGAATATCCAACGCGTCGAGCTGAGCCGAATAAAGCCGATGTGCCGGGTCCTTGAGATGCCCTTTCCGGGTTACACTGTCGATGATCGCGTCACATTTGGCTTGCGTCCGTGATGCGATGCAAATATCGCCCAGGACATCGTTGTTCATCGCCGCCTTATGTGCCGCAACGTGCGCCACTCCGCCTGCACCGATAATCATTACGTTCTTTTTCATGTTATGAATCCCCCTTATGATAGATTGCCCAGGTAATCTTGATACTCAAAACTGCGCACCAGCTCTACAGCGCCGTTCAGCCTTCGTACCGCAATCGAAGGCATCGCAATCCCGTTGAACCAGTTTTTCTTTACCATCGTGTAACCCGCGGCATCGGCGATGCGCACCTCGTCGCCAATCTTCAGCTCGCTCTCCAGTTCGTAGCCGCCGAACAGATCTCCAGCCAGGCATGACCTTCCAGCGATCATAATCCGGTGAGTTCCGGGACCAGGCGATGCAATCCTCGGGTTTGTCCGATAGATCAGGTGGTCCAGCATATGCGCCTCGACAGAGGCGTCAACGATTGCAATATCGACTTCGTTATGGACTACATCAAGCACCGTGGTTACCAGTTCGGTGCTACAGGTGACGGCTGCTTCACCCGGTTCAAGATAGATCTGCACACCGTATCTTTCGCTGAAATTCTTCAATACGCGGCAGAATCTATCAAGCGGGTACCCGTCTTTGGTAAAGTGAATACCACCGCCAAGACTGACCCATTCCATCCTATTCAGCAGAGAAGCGTACTTTATACCAATCTGGTCTATGGCAGCGGCGATATTTTCGACATCGTCGTTTTCGCAATTGAAATGGAACATCATTCCGCTGATCAGGCCGGCCGCGGCATGGAGCTCATGTTCGCTGCATACGCCTAGCCTCGAATACCTGCGTGCAGGGTCTGCCAGGTCAAAGTGGGAATAACTGATTCCCGGATTGACCCGAAGCCCTACTTTCAGGCCGCTTAAGCGGTCGTGGAACATTTTCAGTTGAGAGATGGAATTGAATATCACCTTGTCGGCAAACTTGGCTACCGCTTCGATCTCTTCAGCAGAATAAGCAACGCTGTAGGCATGGACCTCCTTGCCGAATTTCTCGCGACCCAGTCGCGCCTCGAAGAGAGAACTGCTGGTTGTGCCGTCCATGTACTGACGCATCAGATCGAATACGCACCAGGTTGAAAAGCATTTTAACGCCAGGACAGACTTTGCGCCGGTCTCCTCACGTATGTGCCTTATGATTTCGAGATTTTTTATCAGCCGGGTTTCGTCGATAAGATAATACGGGGTGCGGAATTTTGTCATTTTTGAGAACTTGCAGAAAAGCGATTAAGTTAGCTGAAAATAAAGTCATTAGTAGCTTTGTCAATTCCGGTGGAATTCCATACCAGGCACTGAATAGAAGTTTTTTATTATATACTCTCTTTATTAGCTGTGACGTACTACAAATTTTTTTAATAGGGTTTCATAGATGATAAAGCTATCTGTAAATACGCCTAAATTCCCGGCCATTCTTGCAAAAAAGGGGAGAGGTGCGGATCAGAATATCCGCGATATTTTTAGCGTTGAAATCATCAGGAAACCCTGAATTAAAAAGATTATCGGCCAATATTTAAGGCTTTCGGGGAAGCTGCTGAAAAGTAGAAAGAGAATTGGGAATAAAACACCATTCACGGTAATTGGCACACCCACGAAACCCGTTCCTTCGGAAATATTATAACGAGCAAGCCGAAGCATACCGCAGGCGACAAAAAATAATGACACTGCAATTCCTAAAACACCGGGAGAACTCAATGAGTAATAGAACAATGCCGGCGCCACACCAAACGATACCAGGTCAGACATGGAATCGATCTGTTTACCAAAAAGGTTCTTTTGATGCAGCAGACCGGCTATTTTTCCATCAAGCACATCAAACACGACCGCCAGAAACAACAGCGATGCACTTAAACCGTAATGGCCATCAATAGCCAGCAAGATTGAAAGTATGCCGCAGCATAAGTTGCCGACAGTGAATACATCAGCCAGTTTCATTAAACTTAAAATTTGCATATTGCACCCTATGGTTAACATTGGAACCCGTAAGCAAATACTAAGACTATAACAGCCGCATGACAGAATGATGAAATTCGGTTATTAAAAACAATAAGCGTCCATCCCTGTAGCCCAATCCCGGCGCTCAGGTCAGGCAAAAGGCAAGAAACCATCCAGCCGACAAAGGACACGATTCTGTCGCAAGTCTTCATTCTGGTCGATAATAGCGATCGGATCATAGTAATCTTAACTTGCTTCAATTTGTTCTTGCATCAAACCGAACAGAAAAAAGTTTTCATCACCCACTACTTCACGAATTTCGATATTAGCGCCATCCAGTGTACCAATAATGACCGGGCCGTTCATCATCAGCTTCATGTTGCCAGTACCCTAGGCTTATTTGCCGGCGGTGGATATTTGTCCGGATAAATTAACTCCCGGACCTATTCTTTCCATTGCTGAAACGCGATAATCCGGCAAGTTGTGGCTTTAATTTCCAGATATCCCGATTGTATTCGCTAATAGTTCTATCGGTAGAGAATTTGCCGCTGTTCGCACAATTCAGAATGCTCATTTTGGTCCAGCGATCTTTATCCCGATAGGTCTCTTCAACGCG
>JBAQEN010000167.1:0-3155 GCA_049286765.1 Methylococcaceae bacterium | reverse complement strand
CTCCCTTATCCTTGGCATCTTTTTCAGGTTTTGGCGACAGAGCCTCGGTAGCGCCGACTCTAAAAGCCGGTGGAATTTCGTCTTCACCTTCCGGAATATTTACCAGTGCAATTGGGCGGCACGACATTCTCAACCAACCCGATTCCAATATTGTGCCTGCATAGTGAGTATCTGAATAATCGATGGCGTCTGCAGCAACCTTCTTTTGCGAGTCAAGTTTCACTCGTGCCAGCAATACTTCAGTCGGATATTCTTTTGCCGTGGCTGTTAAAATAACTGCAAAGCCCGGTATTGAATTGGTGTTAACAACACTATTTTTTTGGACATCTTCTGTCGGCTCGAACATCAAACTGACGTTGACAATATCATTGGGCTCGAATTCGGACAAATCCATTTCTTCAGCGCTGTTAAGAAATAATTCCTGTCCTGATTGATCAATGGCGTATCCCGGTTGTACCGTAATGGATGTATCACTTTTACGCACAACTTCGAGTCCGCTAACTACCCCGCAACCGTGCAGATTTAAGTTATGCCGGCGGCGAGCGTTGATATGATAGTTTTGCTCTGCAAGAAAATCCTTCTCAACTAGTAATTGACCATTGTAATAATTGGGTCGATTCTCTATTTGTTGTTTCTTCTTCATATCAAGACCCTCCAGTTAACGGTCTAATATTCTTTGATACAATTCCTTGAAAACAAGAAAATTAAGTTCTTCGTTGATTCCTACTGCGAATAAGAATCCGGTTTTTTGAATTCAGCGCGAGAAATTTTGCAGGGGACTCCGTGAATATCCCCATGTATATTTTATGACCGCATCACTGCCGCCATAATCCCTGATAAAACTCTTCAGTGCCGGATTTTAAAGCGCGATAAGTATAATTATTATATTTCCAATAACGAATCTGCGGTTTAATTTCTTTCTTCAAACACACATTCCAATTGATAAGCTGTATAGGCTGGCTTAGCCGAGTCGATAACTGTACATATGCTTTCCAGCAGACGATCATTCTGCAAATTTACATGCGCATTACTTTGATTCGGAAACAGCACTTTTACAAAAAAGTAAAACGGTATATCACCGCCCAGACGTGTTTCCTTGCCTATTCTCGATTGTCCTACCGTCATGCTGGGCAATTCTTGGTCATTGATGGTGACCTTAATTGCCGGAAAGAACAGCTCCAGTATTGCCTCAAGATATTTTTTGGTTCCCCTCAATGCATACAAAGGAACTATTCTGGCAATTACATTCCGGTATTGCTCTTCAGGCATTACTTGTAGATGTTCAAGAGCTACCCATTCAGCCAACCATGGCAAAAAATCCCCAGGTGTCCTTTCGAAGGGGTTTGCTAATAAATGCCCAGGTTTTGGACTAAAAAGATTGGGTATATTGGCAATAATCTTCTCCAAACCAGGATTTTCAGGATTATTGTTTTCCGTCCCGAACAGCACATCGTCGAATGCGCTTAGCAGCAGTCGAAGATCTTCTGAATCGTGATAGATCTCGGGCAAATGCCGCAGCAGTATATCGGATTCATTCGACATGATCAGCTTTCTCCTGCCTTTGTGCCGGACTTATCGTCAGCGCCGATTGTTTGTATATCCTGTTCCCGGACGACGATTTTGAGTAATTCGTAAGGCTTGAGCATGATGCCTGAGATTTTTCCTCTGCCATCCGGTATTATCCGGTTATCACCGGATAATCTTGTTCCAAGCAGGGTATCTTCACTCACGGTAGATGAAATACCGATCTGAATACCAATGACAGCCTGATCGGAATATAGGTCGCTTTCCGTTAGTGACAGGCGCCGAACCATGATCGTGTCGATATAATCAACACCTGGCACATGCTCGATAGCGTCGTATACTTCCGAAAGATAAAGATTGCGGCCGAACGGCCAGCCCGATTTATTTGGGGCGTCTCCCCCAACCGGATTGAAATCATGGTTGAGTGTGTCCTGGACAGATTGTTTTACATTTTCCCAGGACGCATCGAACGTGTGTTTTATTGTGACGCTCAAAGCCAGCCAGATATAGCAGGGCTTGACGATATGAAGCCGCGTTGTGAGCAGACGTTTTGGCTCCAGATCATTGTAAACTTCCTGAAGCAATTCATCGTAGCTCACAGGAATTTTATCGCAGTCGGCAACGACGATCAGGCTGACGTGTCCCGGACGAATCACATCGCGGTCTGCGGGAGCGGCCGCCAGATCTTTTCCATCAACACAGCGGACCCGAATGGATTGATGGTCGCCACAGACTCTCAAGGCGGATTCTCTGGCCAAATATTCATAATCTTCGCTGGTGACGGCCCGTTGACGTTGCTTTAAGTCCACTACGGCTTGTTGAATGCGCAGTTCTATATCTTCAAGTGAACAGGTTTTCAACTCCTCGTCATTCACGCCATCGGGGCCAACGAACAATCTTAAAAAATTGATTTTATTTTCCCGGCCAACACGATCCAGGCGATAGATGAGCATCTCGGTAAAATACGCCAATAGCTCGATCAACGTAATGCCGGGATCGGATGCGTTGTGATTAGTCCATGACGGAGCGTAACGCGGAATCATCGCGATCGCTTCTGTTACCAGATCGCTATAGTTTCTATCGTCCAGATTAGGTAGTTGCAAGGGCATAATCGATTAACCACTAGTAAGGTACATGAGTCGCTTTCCTGTCTTAGCCTAGTATGATCCTGTGCTTTCCGGAACAGATCAAAAAATTTCCGTGTTCCAGTAACCCCTGCCGTTCCTCTTCGTAAACAATCTGCAGAGACCGTACATACTCCAGACCTTGTATAGGTTCCAACAACGCAAATAAATCCGATTGATGAGGTTTTAATCCAAAACCCCATCCTGTGCCCCGCTCTCCTCCCGTCAGCGGATGTAAAAAAGCTTGCAGCCGGGTTTTACATTCCGTGGCAATGTCCGCCTCTCCAATTTCATACGCAGGCACGATCACGGCTTTAACATTGATGCGGACGTACTCAGGACCGAGCACGACCAAGGTGGTTCCTTGCACCCGGAATTGATCGAGATATTTCCAGATACGGCGTAACAAACACAAAGAGGGTAGGGGGGCAGGTTGAGAATTTTGGGGAACTATAACCAGGCTGACAACACCAGGCAATAGTGAACTTGTCGAAGTAAGCCCAAGAT
>JBAQEN010000166.1:0-2906 GCA_049286765.1 Methylococcaceae bacterium | reverse complement strand
AGTAAAAGTAAATATCTTTCCCCATACGATCAGCCAATAGTTTGTAGACCTGGCGTAAGTTGGCCGTCTGCACCGGACAGGAATCGCCACAGTGGGTATAGATGAAATTAATGGCGACGACTTTATCCTTGATCAGGTCATCATAAAAGCGCACGGTTTTGCCATCCTGATTGATTAATTCGATATTAGGAAAATAGCCTTCTCCCCACGGAGAACCCTTGGGGGCAGCCCAGGCTGGACCACCTCCAAGCGTCAACATAGGGCTTATTAATACCGCGCAGAAAAACAACTTTCTTAAATAACCAGCAGCGCTATGTGATTTCATCATTGAACTCCTGTTCCCTGACTATTTAGGCAAAACAAACGATTTATTTGCAGCCAAATCACCGGTTTTAGCGGTTGGTAAATAAACACTAGGATCGTATTGAACACCCTCCCAGTCCGGCATTGGTGTGGGTATGGCTAGCGTTTGGCCTGGATTTTGGAGGTCCCAGCGCAACAACATCGCCTTATCCTCATGCTGGGTATTGTGACAATGTTCTACATAGGTGCCGGCAAACTCCCTGAAGCGGATAGCAATATCAACACTCGCGGTACTGTCTGCCAGTGGCCCTATCCGGTACACATCTTTACGCGCATATTTTTCCCAAGGGGGCGGTGCTTTACCGCCACGGTAAAGAATTTGCCCTTCTTCAAAGTGTACATGCACCGGATGACTCCAACCGCCACCGCCAAGTTTGATATGCCATATCTCGGTGTTACCCACTTCTGGAGCCGCCGAAACCCGATGTTCATCCGCGGTCAAACCAGAACCACCATCGGTTTTAATCGTCCAAGGTTTTAGATCCGTGCCGCTCGATTTTCCGAACTCAAAGGTTCTATGTTTGGCAGCTTGAAGTTCCAGAGTCGTCGGTTTATTCAAAGGAATCATCTGTTTCTTGCCTTCCACGTAATCGCTTGGATTCATACTCAAATCTGTACCGCTATAATCCTGTACACGAAACTCAAGGAACTTACCTACGCCTGGATCACCACTGATGCCATCCGCTTTATATTTGCCGCTCAGCACGTCTGCCACTGGAATGACTTTGTTCGGACCTTGACCGTTGACATGCTCCAGCACATTAACCAGGTACACTTTTTTGCCTGCCATGCCTTTAAAATCAACAATCATGTCGTAGCGTTCGGCAATAGCTTGCTCAGGCCAAGTTCCATATAGAGAACTGGGATTGGGGAACGGTACGGCATGCTGCATAATATTCCCATCATTAGCGATCATATAGGACGGTACGATCTTACCGGCTTCATCCACTATAGCGATCTTGAAATAGCGCGATACACTGCCATTCAGAATACGAAAACGGTAACGGCGGGCGCGTACATCAACATAAGGCTTGTAAACCCAGTTGACGGTCATGCGGTCCCCCAGGAAACCATCGGTGTTAAAGATATTGAATTTAAGCTGGCCGTTATTATTCCAGGCTTTGTCGGCAACTAGCAGATTCATATCATAATCACGGTTGCCCCAATCCAGTTCAGAGCCGCTCGGCAAGCACAAATTCGCAGCATTTGGATTGGCGTAATGGCAGGCATAACCCTCATCTGAGGTTCCACCAGTAGCCTCATCCTGGTCTTTAGGTTCCCGTCCGCGATCAATGGCGCTGTAGTAATTCATCATCGCGGCATTACCTTTGTAGACATTCTGCGCAGTGTAATCCAGCATATGGTCATGAAACCAATGGGTGCTCATGGTTTCATGCCAGTCGCCGGGAACTTGCGTGATACCCCCATTACCATCTGGAGCACCGGTCTTAAGATCGGTAGCTCCGGTATTAATACTGTCATGCCCAGCCAGAACCATCGGCCAATGATAATCATAAAACTGACCAGGATAAGAGTAGGCGTGCATGAAGCCATCGCTTTCGGCTGGATTATGCCCATTATGCTCGTGAGTAGATATGGTATTCTTGCCAAAGCCGTTGTTTGCCGCAACATCGAGCGGCAGCGCATTGTAATGGCGGAACAAAATGGGTTCCCCATAACGCGCCATCAGCAGTTTGGGTGGCAGGGTGCCATCAAAGGTCCACACTGAATTGGGAGCCTGGGTAGGCAAATTAGGGTGCATCTTTATTTCTATTCCCGCTGTCGTGCCACCAGGCAGATAGTAAAGCCCGCCGGGACCAAATTCTCCTTTGTTGTATCTGTGCATCTGGTAGTCGTCTCGAAGACCCCCATTGATACGGGCTCCAGTCATGGCGCTTTGAAAGTAACTTTGCGGAAAAAACTCATCCCAACGCTGGTGAGCAAACCATTCGCCGGTTGGGCGGGCATCGCCGGGTGTTGTCGACTGAGTCGATAACCCAACACAAGTCTGCACCTTGGTTCCCCAGGCATTGATTAATGTCTCGTCCGCTGTTCTGGTAGGATATGGATGAAGTTCTTCCTTAAGAAAGTTGTCCAGTTGCTGGCCGTCCGGTATGCTTTGGCAATCGGAGGGTTCTGGCAATACTGACGTTTGTGAAGATCCGCCAGGCATTTTTTCAAGCCCGAATTCCTCAAACATCAACATCTTGGCGGTAAAAGCCGTACCGCATTGACCATTGATGCACAGCGGGCTGGCCGTCGAGTCTGTCGGAATGTTAAACGCCGCATGGATTGGAGCCGCATAAATGAAGGCTACCGACAATGCTGCTATGGATACCACCAAACTTGAAGCCGGTTTGCTGACAGTCATAGCCGATACACTTCGGTTAATTGAATTAGGTAGACTGAGCCCAGGTTTTTGAGCTTTGCCGGTCATATCCCTGCCTCGTTTTTCAGCGTTATCCCCGTCGCTAAAGTTAATCGTCTTGTTCATGATAAATTCCCCCTCTTCAGTTTTTCAAAACCCTTATGAGGTAATTGAT
>JBAQEN010000165.1:0-11109 GCA_049286765.1 Methylococcaceae bacterium | reverse complement strand
TTGATACTCTGTCCCAATCCTTGTTGTGCGTTGTACTGAATACTTTCTGGTATGCCGTAATGACCTGAAATCAACCGGACTCGAATCCAATCGCCCGGCAACCCGTTGACCTGAGTTTTTTGCGATGTGTGTGGAATAGTAAACGATAGTGCCCCGTCTTCTGTGAACGCTTGTGTATCATCGGAACATTTCAGAAGTTCCCAGTGGCTTCCATTCCAATATTCCCACTGGAGCACTGCCTTGCCACTTTGGTTGACTCTTCGAATCGGCGGATCATTTTTCCCTGATGACGGATTGGTTAATTTAATGTCAAGAGTGATTTCAGTGTTCGCTTTTGTAAACACGTTGCTGTTGAGATATAGCACATCGCCAAACTGGGGCCTTTCCCCCAGCGGATAGAAATCTTTGCTTAAATCAAGAGGTAAACTGTTGAAAACTGCAGACTCGATTTTTACATCTTCGAAAATTGCATACCCTGTGATTTCAATTTTACCTAAAGTGGGCAAATTCAACCTAGCCATTTTTCGAGCTTTATCACTTGCCGAATGCTCCGGCTCCAATAAACGGCACGACAACCAGTAACCATCGGTGCCGCCCCTGTTGGTCAGTTCCCACTTTGGCAGATTGTTAAAAATGATGATGCCGCTACGGCTTAGCCCTAGGGTCGTATCCTTTTCTGGCTCGATGACCTGTTTTTTATCGTCAGCCTCGATCCGCCATTGCAAATGACGCGGCAACGATCTGATGTTTTGTTGCCCGATCGAAAAAAACAGCTGGAGGCTATTTATGGCATTAGCTGCCAACGATTTATCTACAGCGATATAAAATTCATGTGTTATCGCTAGTGTGCCTTTAAACGGGAGCACGCCCGCTGCAGTCTGGTCAGGGGCTGCCAATGCACTAAGATCAGTGTAACGGTCTTCCTGGGTATCGAGAGCCACAATTGTATGCAGTTCGGCCCTTGTCAACGTCAGCGCCTGAGCAGTTTCAAAAACGACCGGAGCGCTTTCGCCTTCTCCGGGTGGGGCAGTCACTTTAGTGAATTGGGGGACAACGATGGCTTTATCCGAGGGACTTTTAACCGGTGTAAAGGTAAGCGGAACATGTGCGGCAATGGGTGGATTTCGGGAAACACCAAGCTCATTTAAAAAGGCGCGATAGTTTTTTTCCGGCACCCGGTTCAGGCGTTCAATGATAACCTCGCAATAACGGGCAAAAATCCGTACCAAAGCTTCGCCCAAGGGATCGTTTGAGCAGTAATTCAAACGAGCTAGACTTTTCACTCTGTTTACTATGTCTTCGGCAGAGCGAGCATCAATCTTGGGTATTTGCGTGGTCATTAAACAGCGCCTCGCTGCAAATAAAATGGATAGACCAGATTAAATCGATTGTCTGTCATAGGAATCCGGTATAAGACATCAATCATCAATTCTTCACCGTATTTTCCCGATGCTGCGGCCTCAACGTTCAATACTTCAATCCTCGGTTCCCAAATACGCAATGATTCTTCCACTTCAAATTTCGCTTCTCCGATGGTGGACGCATTGTTAATGGCAAAAACGAGGTCATGAATGCCGCAACCAAAATCAGGACGCATCACCCTCTCCCCTTTTGCTGTGGAGAGGATTATCCAGATTGATTGATGAATACTATCTTCGTACTCCGCCTCGGCGATACACTTTTTATCCCAGTTAAATTCAACGGGGAATTTCCAGCCGCGGCCTAGAAATTCTTTAGACATTTTTGCCCTACCCTATATTGATTATCCAAGTATTGACAGAAACACTGCCAATATTTTACGCAGCAAAAAAATTTGTAACTATTCGCTACGATCAGGAGAAAGGCGAAAGGCTAAAAAATCCACTCCTTAAACAGCCCACCCATTAACCTTGTGCCTATGCTGAATAGTTACAAAAATTTTATCCTTCAATTCAAATTTATGATGGCTCCTTTAACGGTGATCTGAGCATTGGCCTTTAAATCCATAGTGGTGGCGGCTTCTATCTGGACACCTGCTTTCGATTTCAGTTCTATGCCGATTGCACTTAGGGTCAACTTTCCGGTCTCAGACTTAATCTCGATATCGGAACTGGCTTCTATAGTCACTGTATTTTGGGCGGAATCAATGACGATTTTGTTTTTTTTGGTTTTATCAATGATTTCGATCGTTTCCTGGCCGTCCTGGTCGTTAAAGCGAATAATGTGCCCGCTACGTGACTTGAACGCGCGGTGGTTATTTTCCCCATTCTGGTTGGATTCAGGAGGCTGGTCTTTGCCGTTCCATAACGAGCCTATCACATAAGGTTGATCGATAAGACCGTGTTCAAACGCCACTAAAACTTCGTCGTCAACTTCCGGTAAAAAATAGGCGCCTCGGCCATTGCCTGCCATAGACGTCGCCACTCTGGCCCAGTTGCTCTCATGATCCTGGTTAAGCCACGGAAAACGGACTTTGACCCGGTACAGGTCATCCGGATCCTGGTTATTGGTAACAATCCCCACAACCACACCATAAAAGCGGTCATTCAGTCCGGCAATCTCAAATAGTTTTCGCAGCGGCTCATGATTCATCATGTGGCATCCCTCCTGACTGAAAAAGCCGTACGATAGCCTCTGCCAGGTTTGTAGGAGTGCTCGGTTCCGGTCACATAATAGCGGCCGCTAAAGCGCTTCCCCAGCCCTTCAATTTCAATTAATGTACCGGCGCGTAATTCGGGAAGGCCGATGCTCACCCCATCGCCGACAACATACTGTAACGACATCTCTTTGAACCAGCCTTTTGCGAGCTGATCGGCTTCAGCTTGGGAGCCTATCGCCAAATCGGTCGATACGCCACCCGATTTGCCCGGAAACGCCTTGCGCACCGTGGCGGGTCCTGATGCCTTCGCACTAACCAAACTGGCAGCATCGCCAACTTGAGATTCCGCCAGCACGGCTTCCTTTTTTTTTGGATTCCAACCCTGTACCGAGACATTTTCCAGTTGGCCAACCGTCGATAACCTGGGATAAAATTCCAGCAATTCCACTTGCCGGCTTAATGTCAGCACCTCTGCACCGTTATTTCGCCTGGGACGAAAATACAGCGTCTGGTCGCTTACTCCTACCTCATAGCCTATACGCTGGGCTCTCTGCCGCAAAAACTCCAAATCGGTCTGATTGTGCTGGAGAACATAGGCCATAGTGACACTGGTATCGGTAATGTCTGACTTTAATCCGTTATTGCCCGCAATCTGGCTTGCAATATCGCTGTCTTTCAAGTTAATAAAAGATTCGGTTTTGCGTTTTCTCATGACTCGGTGCCCTCGATCGTAACCAAGCACCGTTAGAACAGGCGGCTCATCGTTGCTAAATTCAGGCTCCAATCCGGTAATCTCGCCTTTGAACAAGGTTTTTAACCGGTCTCTATAACCCATTTGAATTTCAACGACGTTCCCTTCTTTAAATAGATCATCGTCGATCCATTTGACTTTCATCTCGGCGCCATCCCAACACAATAAAGTAACGACAAAGCTGCCGGTCGTATTGACCTCCTCGGAAACACTGACGGCAATCAAATCAGCCTTGGCGGCAGCGGGCAAATCCTGTTCGTTGATGCGTACGCGAATTTCGGGGGTCAAGGTGTCAAAGTCCCGCCTGCTTTTCATGATCACTGGCTCCTGTCAGTCAGAGTTGGCAGTAACAGCAACGTGCCAGGAATCAATACCCGGGGATCGTCTATGCCGTTTTCGATGGCAATAGGCCTCCATAAGCCGGGATCAAGATATTCTTCGGTGGCAATACTGCTCAAGGTATCGCCTCGCTTGACCACATGCATTTTCGCAATATCCGAGGATTGAGTTTTTTCTTTGTTAAGGCTTTCATAATTTGTCCACCATTCCTTGAACGTACAGCTTAGTTTTGCCCGTACCGGAATGCCCTGCTCGGTAAAAAGCGTAAACTGTTGCTCCAGCTGTTGCAAAACTCCTTGAAAGAAATACTTGGCAGCACCCCAAAAAAGACGGCAAACCGGAGGCCTGTGTTTATCTCCATGTTTTTCTACCGTCGTAAGATGAAAGATTTTATCGGTATACAATTTCCGCACATCCTTATCTTTGTCCTTTGCGTTCTCAGGGTCAAAGGTATCAAATATCAAATCCAGCTTCAAGGTCCTTGGTTCAGCATTGGTAAATTGCAATTCAGGGCAATCGCGTTGCGCTGCACCCTGTTTTGCCCAATTGGCCGATTTGCTAAAAACAAGTTTATCCGGGTTGAACAAGACCGTAAAAGAATCGTCGAAACAGAGCTTCGATCCGGCCCGTTCGACCTTGATTGTTAATTTTGCTAGCTCGCCCATCGATTGCTGCCCCCCATTCTTTCCTGTTCCAATGTCAGTTTACGCATGAGCTTGCGCCAGACTTTTTCGACAACATCATCTGTCGATGAAGCATTCGAATCTGGCTTGCCAGTCACGGAACCTGCCGTTTCACCCGTTTGCATTAATGTTGCAGGCGCGGGCAAAGCACCCGTATTATTAACCTCCTGGCGTTGCAAATAATCTGATCCATCGCCTGCGACATGATCTCCGGATAAAACCGTTTTACGCTGAACAACAAAGGGCTGGGATAATGGTAAATGCATAGTTCTATCCATAGCATGATCACTGGAAAAGGGGCTTTTTTGCTCAATTGGCGATGTCGGGGTAGTCCCCGGCATAATGCTTTTCATTCTGCTTGAGGTTAAATTTGATCTCGACAACCAAGTTAAAGCGTTTAAATCACCAGTTTCGATAGGTCTTATCGAGTTATTACGTAGCATATAATCGTTTTTCCTGGCAGCAGCACGGCGTAAAGGGCTTGAAATCGAAAGTTGCTGTTGACTGGATGACGCCTGAACCTGATTAGTTCTTTTTACCGGGGAAATAATTGTTGATCTCATCAACAAGGAACTGATGTTATTCGAATCAATGGGAATCCCGGATTCCCTGTTAATACTGTTTGACGGAATCATCGGATAGTCACGTTGATGCTCTTGGTTATCAGCTAATGATGATGTATTTAGTTGATATACGTTTTCTCGCTTTGCAGAAACCAGTTCTGAAGCCTTATCCCACGTCCCAGGCTTAGTTGTTATCTGTGACAAACCACTACTTTGCCTATCAACCGCCCGTTGCACAGAACTCTGTGAATGATTAGTCTCCGACTGAACAGTGTCAGATGAGATTTGCTGCTGCCGGGCAATAATTTCGGATGATGGTTCAGCTTTAGGGCTAATAACGGTAGTTTCCGAAATACCATCAGTCATTGGGGCCGTTTTGCTAGCAGGGAAGTTATGTTCCAGCGGGGCAAATTTCGTAACGGGGCTTGCAGGAATAAAATCCGCAGCAAGTCCATGTTGGGAAAGGGTTCCCACGGTATGGCCAGCGATTTTTCGCCCTAATCCAAGACTTTCGAACCTGTTGCCTGATGACAGTGAAAATTTACGGTTGATTGTAATAAGCGGGGATGAAAAATGGTCAGTATGCCTCGTCCAAGGTTGATTGCCGAAGAATCGAAGTGGCTCTCCAGTTACTACATTATTTTCGAGGTGCTGATATTGATTTTGGGGAAACACACTGTTTTGTCTGCTAACCGCCCGTTGCACGGAGCTCTGCAAACGATTATCCCCAAGGGAAACAGCGGCTTCAGGCGAAATTTGCTGTTGCCAGGCTTTCATTTCGGATGATGGCTCTGCTTTGGGGCTGATAGCAGGAAATCTCGAAGCCGAATTAACTATTGGGGCCGTTTTGCTACCAGGATAGGAATGTTCCAGCGGGGCAAGTTTAGCAATTGCACTAGCAGGGATAAAATCCGCAGCAAATCCTTGTTGTGAAAGTGTTCCCAAGGTACGTTCAGCGATTTTTCGCCCTAAACCAAGACCTTCGAACCGGTTGCCTGATGGCAGCGAAAACTTACGGTTAATTGTAATAAGCGGGGATGAAAAATGGTCAGTATGTCCAGTCCCAGGTTGATTGCCGAAGAATTGAATCTGATTTCTTCTAACTTCATTATTGCCACGGGGTTCATGAAATACATTGTTTTGTCTGCGAATTGCTCGTTGCATGGAGCTCTGCGCATGATTATTCCGCGACTGGGGCGATTCAAATGAGATTTGTTGCCGGGTAATCTTTTCAGATGATGGCTCAGCTTTAGGACTGACAGAAGGTATTTCCGAAACAGCATCAGCCATTGGGACCGTTTTGCTCTCGGGATAGTCATATTTTTGCGGGGCAAATTTCGTAATTGACCTTGCAGGCATAAAATCCGCAGCAAATCCTTGTTGAGAAAGTGTTCTTGCAGAACGGTCAACGATTTTTCTTCCTAAACCAAGACCTTCGAACCGCTTGCCTGATGACAGTGAAAATTTTGGGTTGGCTGTAACTGGCGGGGATGAAAAATGGGCAGTATGCCCAGTCCAAAGCGTATTGCTGTTAAATCGAGCCGGTTCGCCATTAACTACATTATTGTCACGGGAATCATTAAATACATTGTTTTGTCTGCTAACCGCCCGCTGCACTGTGCTCTGCGCAGGATTATTCCCGGGCTGAGCCGTTCCAGACAAGATTTGTTGCTGCCGGGCTACTATTTCAAATGCAGACTCTGAAGACTCTGCATTGGAGGCAATAGTAGCGGATACTCTCGAAACGGCATCATCAGTTCTTGGGGCTGTTTTGCTATCACTATCGTAATGTTCCAGGGGAGCAAATCTTGCAATTGCGCTGTTAAGAGCAGGATTCAAAAAAGATCCCTTTCTGCTTTGTCTGCCAGCCACTCGTTGTATCAACCCCGTCGAATGCCCTCGACTTGTGTTGGTCTCTATTGAATTGTTGAAGGAAGATTTTTCACCCATAGCTTCTGTTCTTCGTCGAATACTGGCCTGCTCAGAAATATGCGTCTGCAGGTAAGAGGAATGAGGCATACGGCTCGATCTTGTTGCGTTTGAAGATACTACGGGACGTTGATCAAATGAATTCGAAGAGGAGGTCGACATCGAAGAATTCTCATTAGCAGTTAAACTAATCGCTCTACGATGCATATTGACGCCTATTGACTCACGCTTAATGCCAATAGGTGGATTATACGGCGATAGGTTATCCATCCTATGTATAGCATTCATACCCAAGGATTCAGATTGAGATAAAAAGATTCTATCTCCGTTATTTGAATGTAATGAAGTTTGAGCGAATAAATTAACGAACGGAAAGTTGGCTCCACCAATAACTGATGAATTACTCCTATTGTATCGACGATAAATATCAGCAGCCAATGTAATTCGATTCAGCCCCAAATGATTTCTGGCCACAGGCTGGCTTAAAGTATTTTTGTGCCGCTGTAATACACTGAAGCCAAGGCTTTGAGGACTATTCCATGAACGGGATCCGGCCTTATTATTGTTCTCATTGTTCGTCATGGTCATCTACCCTTATTGTTTTATTCCCTCTTGAGACTTCGAAAATATGATTAGCCTGTCGATCTATTCAAAGAAATAGAATATGAAACTTTAACTTATTACCTCAACCGGATGTTATCAATAATCCTTTATGAATTAGCTCGATTGTTTCGAAGGCCACCTCCGCCGTTCCCGCCCGAAACTGTGGCCCTGTCCACTTTACCGGACATACCTTTTCGAACACCCACATCCATGTCTGAACGTCTGCTCCAGAATAATCCTGTAACATAATGGTCACCTGTTTTTTTCTGTCGAGTTTTCCTGACATCACTTGTTTATACCACTTCCAAAGTTCGTCGCCGGCCAATCCTCGTTTAAGAACCAGCTTGTCGGAACATTTTGACGGCCCGAACAGTTGGCGCTCGTGGGCATTAAAGCCACCTTCCCTAAACGATTCTACCTGTGTTTCGAATGTCAACCCTGTTGCTTCGTTGAAGCCGGCAACATCAACTTCATCGATTGTGACTTTAAATCGAAATGACAGGTAAGGATCTTTAACTAGGCTACGACCGGGTTCAAACTCCATAGCATCACCATAATGATTCCGTAGATTCCGATTTCGCATCATCATTCAACCTGCGATTAATACGTGCGATTTCTTCAATCCATTTAAGCCGTTCAAGATGTTCCAGGTTCATAATTTGCTCATAAGACCAGTGAAAATGATACGCCACATAGGCTACCTCCTCGGCCAGCCGATCAAGGGGGTAGCCTAAGCCTCCCCCAAATCCGCACCGATATCAACATCAAAAACTGCCTCGCACGCCGGACAACTTACCGACACTTTGTTATGACCCTGATCATTGACTCTGCGGTACATGTCTTCAAGAAACGCAAAATCCGCGGAGAAAAGATTTTCGATCACCTTGGGGTTAACCTGATCCAGATCACCTAACTGTGTGATAACGCGAGATAAAAGAATAACAGCCAGATAACCTGGATTGGCCTGTACCCTGGAGTCTTTCATCGGGGCAATCTCATCAAAAGCGGTTGCCATACGCATGACACCTTCTTTATGAAGATTCCCCTCTGAGTCAACATAGCCCCTAGGCAATGTAAAATTAAATTCCGTGCGTAGCGTCATGCTTTTGTCAGTCCTTCATGAGCGATTTCGAGGGTTTCAATAGCTACTTCATTGCCTGTCGCGTTAAAACTGGGGCCTGTCCACTTGGTAGGCCAACCCTCCATGAAATTCCAGCGTATTTTCTCCTCCCCGGCATCGTTATACAGAACAATGGAGCCGTTCTTTCGTTCCACTTTGCCATCAATGCTTTTCTTGCGCCATTCCCAGAGTTGCGCATCGTCGGTAATACCCCACTTAAGGGAGATATTGGAAGACTTATTCAACCCCGGCAATTTCTTTGCATGCAGTCCATCGGTACCTTCACGATACTCGATGGGATCCTGAGAGGAATCCAACCCGGAAGCTTCCCGAAAACCGCCCCGGGTAATACCGTCAATTTCAATTTTAAATTTATATACACGATATGGATCAGTACGATTAGCCATAGTTTTCTCCCCATAGTTAATTTAATTTAATGACAAGGCTGTCGTTGCGATTCCGCTAGCACTTTGCGTAATACGCACAATAATAAATTCAGCGGGTACAACAGAGGCCAAACCCACTTCGGATATCACCTGTCCCAACTCCCGGACTTCAATACTATTCAATTCCCGGTCACACTTCACGTAATAGGCTTCTTCCGGGCTTTGGCCCTTAAGTGCGCCCTTTTGAAACAACTCGTAACAATAGCCTTCCAAACGGTGTTTAATGCGGTTCCAGATTGACGCATCATTGGTTTCAAAGACTAGATCGCTCATATTTTTCTCAATCCAGCGGACCAACGTCAAAAACAGGCGCCGAGTCGTTATAAACTGATCGTTATCATGAACGCTCAATGTCCTCGCACCCCAAACCCGAATACCACGGCTTGGCGAACTTCTGAAACAATTAACGCCGGCATGATTGAGTTCCGCCAAATCCTTGTTTGTCAGAGAAACTTCAAGATCGAAAGCGCCTTCGATAATCTCATTCGCCGGCGCTTTAAAAACTCCGGTTTTAGCATCGCTACGCGCATAAATCCCCGCAACATGTCCGCAAGGAGGCACTGGCTTAAGCCTGTCAACGCCCTGATGAATACAAATCCAGGGGAAATAAACAGCCCCCTCTGATCCGGAAATATAATACCGATGATCGATAACCTCATTTAGAGACTTTGAATCAATGAAGGAGTGTCTCTCACCCTTATTTACAGGGAATGTGTCCAGTATCGCGAATCTGTCACCCATTTTTTTGCAATGCCGCAAAATCTGCTGCTGGGCTTCTATAACGGATTCTCTTGAAGTACAAATAGTTTCCATCATCAGATCCGGAGCACAGACCAAATCGATATCGCCAATATCCTCCAGAATTCCCAGCATTCCGGTTGAACTTCTGTCAGATATCTTTTCTGACAGGGTATCCAGAAACGGTTCTACCAGCGTATTGGCTGTCAGTTCGCGCACTGATACGGGAACAATGACACAACATTCCCCGCCATTCTCAAAAAATCCGCGCACGGCATAAGTAAGATAACTATCAGCCGGTGTCAGTTCGATATTCTGTTCAAATTGTTGCCAGGATGTGATTCTACACCACGGATACTTACAGTATCTTATCGCCAGAGAAGTCAATTTACCGAAACCAACGAAGACAGGAATACCGGTCTTAAACTCAGCCTTTTTTTCCTGAGCAACAGAATCAATATGTACGCCTGGTGCTCGGTAACGACTGACCTGATCAAGTGACCTATTCATAGTCTGGTAACCTTTAAGCTTTTACGCAACCGATAACTTAAGTTAAGCTTTTGCTCCAGTTGACTGAGATATACGGAAGATCACAAACTCGGCTGGCCGAACAATAGCAACTCCGATTTCAGTGATGACCTGCCCCAAATCACGGACTTCAGGCGGGTTAAGTTCGGCATCACATTTCACATAAAATGCTTCTTCAGGAGTCGCACCGAACAATGCGCCGCTTCTCCAAACAATGGTTAAGAAAGCACTGACATTTCGCTTTATTTTTCCCCACAAGGCAATATCATTAGGTTCGAAAACGACCCACTGAGTGCCTTCGTCGATAGATTCGCGAAGAAAAAGCATGACCCGACGCACGTTAATGTATTTAAATTCAAGGTTATGATCGCCTCCGAGAGTCCGTGCGCCCCATACTGCAATGTTACCGTTAATATTCCGTATGCAGTTCACCCCTTGCGGGTTAAGTCCCTCCTGATGCGCTTTGCTCAGATAATATTTTACGTTGATCGCCCCCCTTATTGCGCAATTTGCGGGCGCTTTATGAACACCGCGCTCCACATCGGTTCGAGCATAAATACCGGCGATATGTCCACTGGGCGGCACATAAACTCTACCCTGGTATTTCGTATCAATATTTAATGCTGGATCCTGATCCTGCAGTTGTTTGGCCGGATCTATGACTTCAATCCAGGGAAAATAGAAAGCGGCGTAATTACTGCGTTGAGGTAGATCATTATCGTCATTATCATAATTCAATCGTGTCAAAGCCGTCTGTAACTTGTCATAAGCTTCCTTAAATTTATATTCTTTGTCATATAACTCTTTAATATCTTCATCGTAGTCAAGAAT
>JBAQEN010000164.1:0-9385 GCA_049286765.1 Methylococcaceae bacterium | reverse complement strand
GTGTAACCCCAGGGATTGTGATCGCGTCCGTCTCCGGATTCGCTCCACGGGGTGCGACCAAACTCGGAGGTCCAAACCACCAGCGTCGAATCCAACAAGCCTTTCGCCTTCAAATCCTTCAACAAACCGGCGATGGGCTTATCGATTATTTTCGAATGCTTGCTGTGGTTTTCTTCGATGTTTTGATGGGCATCCCAATCGCGGCTGTCACCTTTGATGTCGGTCGGACCGGATACCACCTGAATAAAGCGCACACCGCGCTCGGTCAAGCGCCTGGCCCGTAACAGCAATTCGCCGTAAGGTTTGGTAATCTCGTCATTGATACCATACAGCTCTTTGGTCGCATCAGATTCCTTGCTGAAATCGACCGCTTCCGGCGCGGTTTCCTGCATCCGGTAGGCCAGTTCGTAGGATTCGGTGCGGGCTTGCAACTCGCTATCTGACGGATAACGTCCATCGTGCTGTTGATTCAGTTTTTTCAACAGATCCAGCGCATGTCGTTTTTCCGCAGTCGCCAGATATTCCGGGTTACTCAAATGCAGAATCGGCGAGTTACCGGGACGGAACGGTGTACCTTGATAAACCGCCGGCAAGAAGCCGGATTCCCAGTTGGTGACGCCGCCGCGTGGCTCACGTTTGTCGTTATACAACACCACATAGGCCGGCAGATTCGGGTTGGCCGAACCCAACGCATATTGCACCCAGGCGCCCAAAGTCGGTCTGCCCGGATTCAAACCGCCGGAGTTCAACTTCATGATAGAAATATCATGGGTTGCACCGACAGTGACGCTGGATTTAACGAATGCCATGTCATCGGCATGCTGGGCCAGATTGGGTAACCAGTCCGAAAACCAGGCACCGCTCTGACCGTGTTGTTTCCAGGTGCGGTTAGTAGCGATCAGCTTGGTGATACCGCCTTGCGTACTGGTTTTGATACCTTTCAGGAATGAGTCGGGTACGCCCGTCCCGGACAGTCTAACCAATTCTGGTTTGTAATCATACAAATCCAGGGTACTGGGGGCGCCGGCCATGTGCAGCCAGATAACCGTCTTGGCCTTGGCCGCAAAATGCGGTGACTTAGGCGCCAACGGATTATTACCGGCCAGCGCATTTAACGCGGCATCTTCCGCAAACGCACTGGTCATAACGCCACCACCGGGCATAAAACCACTTAACGCCAATCCACCCAGGCCATAGCCAGTTTTAAGAATAAAGTCTCGTCGCGACTTGTTATGCATAATATTTACCTCTTGTTATAGGGATAGTCTTTAAAACCGATAGATGAACTCGTTGGAGTTCGCTACCACATGCACCAGGTCGACGAACGCCGACGCTCTGACAGGATCTAGCTCTACGTTGTCTTTCAGGCCGGTCGGCACGTTGACTTCAAATTTACCGTTAGCCGCTTTTTTGCGTATCACTTTCTCATGGTCGTTCAGGAAGGCTTGCAAACTCTTTTTTTCATCATCGTTGGCATTGCGAGAAAACAGAATTTGATAAAGCCTGTCCAGCCTGTTCGATTCGTTATCGCCAGCCTCGTTGATGACCCGGCCCGCCAAGGATTTCGACCAGTCGAATACTAGTTCACTATTGAACAAGGTTAGCGCTTGCAACGGTGTGGTAGTCACTTCGCGTTTGCTATGAGCTTCCTGTGGCGATGACATGTTGAACGAGTCCAGTATCGGATAAGGAATACTGCGACGAGTGAACACGTACAAGCTACGGCGGTTGTGATCATGCCAATCCTTGGATGTTTTCCAGGCAGGATCCCCCTGAAAGTTGGCATTGGTTGTATTGATAGTCTTAGGCAATGGAGGATAAACAGACGGACCGCCCACTTTGTCTTCCAGTTTGCCGGCCGCGACCAATAACGAATCCCTGACCTGCTCCGCTTCTAAACGTTGGCGTGGAAACACGGCCAGCAATTTATTCTCGCCATCGACCTGATGGACATCTTCACGATAATCGGAGGATTGACGATAGACGTTGGACAACAGGATCTCGCGGTGCAGGCTTTTAACGCTCCATCCGTCCTTAACGAACTTAGCGGCCAGATAATCCAGTAATTCCGGATTAGTGGGTTTTTGTCCCGCCTTGCCGAAATCGCTGACCGTCTCGACGATGCCGTGACCGAAATACTGATCCCAAACCCGATTCGCATAGACTCGCGCCGTCAACGGATTGCTCGGACTGGTAATCCATTTCACCAACGCGGAACGGCGGCCGGATGAGAATGGCAACGGCTTGATGTCCGGTTTTTCGTCGGTAATAGCAGGCGGGAAGGCCGGCTGCACTTCTTCCAACGGTTTCTCGTGATCGCCGACAGCAAACACAAAACTCGGCGGTGCGTCGGCATGACCCAGTTCGGTCATTGCGGAAATGGTGTTGGAACTGGTTGTCGGCTTCAAGTCGTTGAATTTTTTTAATTCTTTATCCAATTTATCCAGTTCCGCCCATTGAGCCGCAATTTCCTTGTTATAAGTTTTCGGATCACTGCTTTCACCTTTTTCATTAAAATAGGATTCCAAGCTACGTTCGTCGGTGACGTTGGCCAGCCTGTGGTTGACCCAGCGATCTTGCGCTGTCCATTGATCTTTTGGTTTGAAGATGGCCTCTCTGGAATCGGTCAAGTAACGCTCCTTATGATATTTGAGCGCCTCGTCTCGATGAGTGTCGATAATGGCTTTTTGTTTGGCGCGGATGTCCTTGGTGGCCTCTTCCCACTTAGCCCATTGCAGGTCATAGGCGCGCTCCACTTCGCCTTTTTTCGCCGGAATATTGTCCACCGGGGCGATATTGGCGAAAAACGCCTGCAGCGAGAAATAATCCTTCTGACTGATTTTATCGAACTTGTGGTTGTGGCAGCGCGCGCATTCTACGGTTTGCCCCAGCACGACCTTACCGACCGTATCGGTGATGTCGGTGGTGATCTGGTATTTTCGCTGCACAAGGTCGCGCGAGTTACTGTTATCCGGAAATTGCGCCATGAAACCGGTGGCGATCAAAGCCTCTTCCTTGTCCGGCCACAATTCGTCGCCGGCCAATTGTTCCTGCAGAAAGAGGCTATACGGCTTGTCCTGATTGAATGAATTGATCACGTAATCGCGATAACGCCACATATTCAGCCGATCGTTATCGTTCTGAAAACCGGTACTGTCGGCGTAGCGGGCCAAGTCCAGCCATTTGCGGCCTTGCCGTTCCCCGTATTTGGGCGATGCCAACAGACGATCCGCGAGCTTTTCGTAAGCATCCGGCGAAGTGTCGTTCACAAAGGTTGCGACTTCCTCCGGCGTTGGAATAACGCCCCAGACATCCAGGGTTGCACGGCGTATAAAAGCGGCGCGGCCAGCGTCAGGCGAAGGAGTCAGTCCCTTTGCCTCCAAAGGAGCGAGGACAAATGCATCAATCGGCGTCCGCACCCAGTTTTTGTTATTAACAGTCGGTTGAGCCGGAGCTTTCACCGGCTGATACGACCAAAGCTTTGATTTGGTAGCCTGCGGCGCTTGCGCCTCAGCAGTCGCCTGTTTATTGTCCGACGCTGCCGATGCTGATTGCCCGGCTTGCGGAGCTTGCAGAGCTTCCACCGTCTGCTGCGCTTTTACTTCAGCGGCCGCTTGCTGACTATCTGCCGCTGCGGGTTGCGCACCGATTGCTCCGACCGAACCGTTAAATAAGTCCGGTTGTTTTGTTTCGCCAATTACACCGACCGGACTATTGAAAAAATCGACAGCCGCCTCAACTTCCCCAGCCACAGCACCGGCTAGCCCCCACATAACTGCGAGATATAGTTTCTTTTTCATTAACATCCTCCAAAAATAAAAGGGATCCGGACCTTCGCCAGCATCCCCTTATTAAAATTAGTGCTTGTGTTTTTTCGCTGGCTTGGGCGCAGGCGGCGCGATTTTGGTAAGCTTACCGCCCTCTTCTTCGTAGTATTGCGCGCCGACATAACCGGCCACCTTGTAGCCTTTGCTGGCTAACAGATCGGCTGACTTGCCTGAACGCCCGGCATGATTGGACACAGTGACAATGGTTCTGTCCTTGGGAATGAAATCCAGGCTGTTTTCCAACTGATCAGCCTGAATACTCAGGTAGACAGGAAAACCGCCGATTGAACTTACTTCATCAGGACGCCGCAAATCGATAATGAGCAGCTGATCGGTTTTGGCCAGCAGGGCATCCAGTTCGGCACGGTGAATTTGTGGGGACTTGGGTTTGTAAGTTTGCGCAGCGGCTGGCGCATCTGATTTTTTGGCACTTTCAGCAGCACCAAAGGCGATAGGAGCAGCAAAAATCAACAATAGCAGCAGCAGTTTCGAAGGTTTCTTCATGGTTATTTCTCTTCAGTTAATTATTAAAATCGAATGGAATGCGCGCAATCGCGATACATACACCTGAAGCAATGCAGCTATCGTGCCAGTGCTCTGATAACGACCATAAAGTTATAACAATCAACATACACTTTACCTAACATGCTGATTATTAACAATAATTAATTGTTCATCGCCACCACATTCGACTCCCCTCTGTCTGGCACTCCATGCTAAAGCTAAACCGGGTTGCTGAAAAAGCAGCAGCCCAGCATCAGACTATGTCCCTGAATAAACAGATAGCGGCAGCAACCAGCCTGCGAACAGGAAAGCGGCACTGATGAGGTGTACTGTCTGAACTTTGACAGTGAAATGTAATAACCTCTGGCACCACATTCACTATCCAGTGTTTTTCAGAACTTGATGAGAGCAGATGGAAGCAGAAAGAGTAAGCCGACAAGAAATCAGGTGTAGGCCCCCTAGAGGCATTACTGACTCAAGACTGACCGATTTCAAGTCTTGTTCTGATCAGGCAACCATAAACAAAAAAGGCCAGGGAATCCCCCCCTTACGGGCTTACATCATAAGGAATAAAAACCAAATAATTCTATACTTTTAGGCCATTAAAAGCGGATTACGGTGTGCGTAACATCCTAACGCACACCTTGCAGCGTTTCGTTATACGCATCCCTGTGCTTAGAAATTCCGGCATCCCTGCCTGAATGACGAACAATGGATATCCCGCAGACACTTATGTATAAAGATGAGTGCACTGCGTGGGAACGAGATACTATTTAACGTCTATTTACTCATTAATACGAATCAGGTCATGGCAGCCTTTGCAGGATTCGCCTACTTTTCCAAACTGGGTCTTGATCGCGTTGACATCACCTGTTGCCGCCACTTTCGCCAATTCGTTGGCGGCCACGTTAAAGGTGTTGGCCGCTATCGTCACTTCTTCTTTTTTCTGGAAAAATTCAGGCTTGAGGCGGGTTTGTTTCCAGCCCACGCCTTTATCTGTACCTTCACCATACAGTGCGCCCAAGCCGGAATTGGCAACCGCAGCAATCGCATTTGCGGCCGCAGCAACAGAATCTTTGTTATAGGTTTCAGGATGATTCACTACCTGCTCTTTGATTTTCGAAATATTCCAGGCAGCAAAAGAATAAGCCGACTGCCGAAATCTTATTTGTTCTTCAATCGGACCGGCTACCGCAACGTTGGCTGATGCTACAAGCAGTATGGCGAGTGTTGATTTTTTTTTCATTTTTTCAGTTCCTGTGTGTTTTAGAAATATTTAAGTGGTTTAAAAACTTGCGGGTGCTGCTTGTGCGATTTGCTGTTGGCTTTGCACCGGATAGAGTTGCGATATTCCGCCGGAAACACCCCAGACCACGGTGCTGGAAATAATCAAAGACAGAATTAAACGTAGTGGGCCAAATCCCTTGTCATGATTTGTCGCAACAACTTCTGCCAAAGCAATGGGAATTTTCTTTTTTCCGGTCAGCATGGGCACAACGAGATTGGTTTTTTTAACCCCGCGGTAAAAAATGATGGCCACTAAATGCAACACAACCAGCGCCAGCAAAAAATCGAATACCGTATTGTGCCAACCGGTCAATTGATCGCTAAAGGACTTATCGACAAAGTCGAACAATGGCCCCTCAAAGGCGATATCGTCGTTGGCAAACAATCCCGTACCCACTTGCACAGCCAGCGTAGCAAGCAGCGCGATCACTGACAGCCCACCTAAAGGATTATGGCCAATACCCTGCCAGCGGCCCTTAAGGTAAGCAACCAGCCGTGAAAAGGTAGGAAAAAAAGTCACAAATCGAGAATGGGTCGAGCCAATGAAGCCCCAGACAATGCGAAACACCAGCAAACCCAAAATAAAAAGGCCTAGCCGGCCATGCCAGTCAATCAGCGCGCCGCCGATTTTGGCGGTGATATAAGACGCTGTCACAGAAGCGGCGAGTAGCCAATGAAACAGCCTGTGTGGCAAATCCCAAATATGAATAGTAATTTTCATCTTAATTCCCCCTTTTTAACTGGCGTACTTCACAGAGCAACCGTATGGTTTAGTAATGGATTTTGCTACTTTCCTGCCTGCAGCGAGATCAGCCAGGGCTGCACTGACATAATTTTCGGCCTTGGCGATATCGGATTTGTCGGCAGACGGGATGCTGTCTATGCCTCCCTTGTAAACCAGCACGCCTTGCGGATCGATAATAAAAAACTGAGGCGTATTGGTTGCGCCATAGAGCTTGCCGATTGAGCCGTCATTATCTAAAACGGTATTCGTCGGGGTAGCGCCGCGATGAGCATTTAGTTTCTGCGCTGACTCGCCACTGACATTGCCTTCTTTGCCTGGCGCCGAAGTGATGACTTGCAGCCAGACGATACCTTTGGCAACGGCGTCTTTTTGTAAATTAGGAATGTTCCCGCTTTCATAATGTTTCACCACGAACGGACATTCATGGTTGGTCCATTCCAACACAACAGTTTTACCGTGCAGATCGGCAAGCTTGATCGTACTTCCATCGGCTGCGGCGCCGGAAAATAACGGTGCCGGCTTATCTACTACAGGTTCGGCATTGACTGCTGTGGATGCAAAAGCGAAAGCTAAGCCCACTAAAGTAATTTGATAAAGTCGATGTAAAAACATAATTGGCTCCGTAATAATTATAAAAAGACAGGAAATCGATCCATCGAGTTCCCGCCAAAATTGATCCTTCAAACACGAACGGGCAAACTGTCACAACAACGCTGTCAGGCTTTGTCGTCGCCTCAAACTGAGACTTGATCAGGTCGACTCCCCCTCACGACGTTACCTTAGCCAGTTTGTTCGCTTCCCTTTTTAAGATTGCGTGTCCCTCGCTACCTTTTTACTCATAAAGTTACCGCCTGCGTGACAATTTCCGGGGTCAATATTTGCGGCAATACAACCGGTATCGTTGAGTTCCCTGTTCCTGCCGGATAAAACACATACAGCGGTACGCCACTACGCCCGAATTCGGCGAGAATCCTGGTGATTTCAGGATCACGGTTGGTCCAGTCACCTTTCAGATAGGTAATCCCGGACCGTTTAAAAGTATCGACGACTGAACTATGGCTCAGCGCGACCTTTTCATTGACCAAACAACTGATGCACCACGCTGCCGTCATATTGAGAAATACCGGTTTCCCCTGGCTGCGCAACTCAGTTAACCGCTCAGCCGAGTAAGGCTCAACGCTCTGAGCAGACTCAACGTTTAACGATGGCGTGGCTGCAGTGGTCTCTACGCCAAAATAACTGCCGACCACCGCCAATCCCAGCGACAAGGCGGCAATACCGGCGCCGCTATGCTGTCCCGCTTTCCCAGTGTGTTTAGTAAATTCATAAAGCCAGGCGGCGAACGCGATAATAACCATCCCGCCCAGCGCGACCGCAATGGCATTGACCCCTGCCTGCTGCGCCAACACCCAGACCAGCCACACCGCTGCTCCGTACATCGGAAAGGCCAGGCCCTGCTTTAATCTATCCATCCACACACCGGGTTTCGGCAAGCTTCGCTGCAAAGATGGCCATTGGCTCAACAACAAATAAGGCAATGCCAGGCCCAAGCCCAAACAGAAAAACACCGCCAATAGGGATGCTGGAGGTTGGCTTAACGCAACGCCCACTGCCGCCCCCATAAAGGGGGCTGTGCAAGGCGTCGCAACGATGGTCGCCAACACGCCGGTGAAAAAACTACCGCTGTACCCCGGGCGTTCAGCCAGTGAAGAACCGATTCCCGCTACCGAGCCGCCGATTGAAAACACACCGGATAAACTCAGTCCTACCGCAAACATCAAATAGGCAACCGCCAGCACAAACAGCGGTGACTGGAATTGAAATCCCCACCCTATCTGGGCTCCACCGGCCTTCAATGCGATCAATACTCCGCCGAGCAACGTAAAACTTACCAGTATGCCCAGTGTGTAGGCCAGTCCATGCAGCCTCGTTTGCAAAGGTGCATGCTGCGCATGTTTTATTAAGGACAACGCCTTGATGGACAGCACCGGCAAGACACAAGGCATCAGGTTTAATATCACGCCACCCAATAAGGCCAGCAGCAAGGCAGAAGCAAGCACCAAATCGGGTTCCCGGCCTTGAGCCTTAACGGGAGCAGTGTCTAAAACCACAGCCTTGAGCGGAGTAATCTCAGAAACTACTGCATCTCCAGCAACTTTCACGCTATATCCATGCGTAACAGGCCCGCTGCCGGAATCTTGCGTTATCGCCAAAACACCGGCCAGATTTTCGCCCGGAGACAACCGCGCATCTCCCGGCTTCAATTGAAGCTCGAGCGTATCGCCAGATAGTTGCCAGGGTTGCTGGGCTCCGTGTGCGACTTTTCCCCACTCCTCTGGATAAAACCAAATGTTTTTAATGGCAGAAAATTGCTTTGCGTCAGTAATTTTCAAGGATAAAACATCTTTGCCATAGGCTAAGCTTATGGGCCAGGGACTGACGACTGGTAAACTGGCACGGGCAAGTTCAATCAGCGGACTGCCTGCCCCGGCGTCAGCACCGGGCAAAACAACCGGCAAATCCAGCGCTAAATCAACTTTCTGGGGAATGCATGTTTCCTCGCAGACCAGCCATTTCACTTTAACTTTGATGGGAAATACGCTGCCAGCAACGATATCCTGCGGCACCTTAATCTTGGTCAGCAAGGTGATTTCATTTTCATAACCGTAACTCGTGACGGGGCCCAGCGTGATACGACTGGGGGTAGGCCATTGAATTTTCCCGGCTTTTGCTCCTCTCGGAAGTTCGTAGTCTATGGTAGTTGCTAAACCTGAATCCCCGGGATTTCTCCAGTAAGTGTGCCAATGCGGAATGATGCGTTGATGCACCCCCACCAGAATCTCGTCGCCGGGATGCACGGCATCGACGGACGCGACCAATTGCGCTGTGACCTGTTCGGTACCCGCTTCAAACGAGCTCGCCTGCGCTTTGCAGCAAAACAGCGCAAACAAAGCAAACGCAATACACAGTGGACGAAGTTCAAGCATAAAAAATCCTGAATTATCAGCAATAAGCCTTAGAC
>JBAQEN010000163.1:0-2208 GCA_049286765.1 Methylococcaceae bacterium | reverse complement strand
GCCGACGATTGTTCATGTGATAGGAATTTTGGTTCTCTCAGTGTCCCGCCAAAAACAGCGTTAAAAAGCAATTGGCCTAATGTCAGCGCAGCAATCTCATAATTGCCTAGCCCGCTCTGGCGCAACTCAAAGGTCGGCATCAGCGCAGCCAGCTCCGTTAATTCTTGTCGATGCTGTGCACCGATTTTGGCGGCGAGAACTTCAGCGCGGGCATGCATTGTCAGCCGGGTAAAATCGCGTAAATCATTCTGCAAGCCTCGAAGAATGGGGTAATTTTCCTCCCGTTCCTTGGTATCCAGTGCAGTTATTAACGCTTCGAAATCAGCTATAAGACGATCAATATCGTAAATCCGTTGTTGTTTAGCGCCCATTTGCCCGGCGCTCACTTTAGGGTTGGAAAGCCAGTCGCCAAGATTCGAAATAACGCCTTTTAATTTTGCCTTTTCGGATTTCAGCGTGGCTATTTCTCCCTCGAATTCGGCTTTTCTTTCGTCAATGACGCCACTCTCTGCGCGGTTAGCTTCCATTTGCTGCTTTAAGCTTTTAACTTCCAGCACACGGTTGTTTAATAATTCCTGCGCGGGATTTAAGGGTTGTTTTTGTGAAGCGGTTGTTACATTGTTCATGATTTTTTCTCTTAAAAAATAAAATTGATTTTGTGGAAAGGTGATTTTTTACAAATAAATATCGGGCATTTTGTTTGGGCTCGGTCTATTCGGATTAATGCGGCTGGTCTGCGCTATTTTGAGCAAACCGCCTATGATTTTTACAATTTCATCAAGCAATTCGGTCTCGGAATCAAGCGCCAACCTACGCGCTTGCAGTTCGGCAAGACCTGCCTCAACGGTTTTGTAATCAATTAATGCTGAATTGGTTTTCATTTTGTGCCTTCTTAAAAAATTAAAATGTGGTATTGGTTTGAACATGCTATTAAATTGTTTTTGATGGCCTCCGAATATGTCATTAAAATTGGGTGGTAATTAATCTCCAGCCTCAAACAGCGAGGCGGGCAGCACCATCACACGCACTGACTGCCCGGCGACAATGCGCTTTACTGTAAGTCTCGGTAAGCTGCGCCCTTTGTGGGGCTCGACTTTTTTGATATAGCCTTTTTCGTGCAGGCGTCGCCATAGTGTGGTGAGCGATATAGATAACGCGTCGCCTTGGCTGCGGGCAAATGTTTGTATAGCCTTGAATGTTGATTCTTGGTCAAGCCAGAATTCGGCTGTGTCGCTCTCGGTTTCTTCGCAAAAATACCCGAGACAGTCACCCATTGGCTTTAGTATTTTGTCGCCTATTGCATCTGTCCCAGAGTCTCGCCAGCCCTTGCTATATGGCCTTGTTGGTGGCGGTCCCATGTTTAGGCGGCAAGAAATATGGCCGTTACCGGAGCTTAAGACCGCCCGCAAAAGTTGAAGAAATCGTTCGACCTCATCTTGATCCGTTTGGTAAGCGCCCTGATCCAAAAAAGCCTGTTGCAATGCGGTCTCGGCATCGCCAATCAAGACGTTTGCCATTTCGCTACTAATAGCCCCGGCATCCTCAAGGAAATCAAAAAACACATAAAGCCCGGTGATCAAATTGCCATAAATTTCCGATGCCCTGGGGTGCGATTTTGCAAAGCCAGCATTGGCGGCCACTCTGCTTGATTGAGTTACCATCTTTGGATAGTCAACTTTTAATCGATCCATGCGCTGGATCAGCCATTTGATGTACGCGGACGTTACACTGGGGAACAAATGAGCCACACTTTGCAAGTTTGTTAGGATGTCTAAATCAACATCATCCTTTGCCATCGTCAATATCAACAACCGCGCCAAAGTTGATTGACTGCCAAAAACATCTTCAGCGGTAAAGATGGTCATGCTTCGATTCCAGGGAGATTGTTTTAACGTCGCGTCAGCATTTAACCGGCTACGGCCAGAACAGTTACCCGTGGACATTACTAAATGATCGACTAAGGCGGTCATTTTGTTTTTTTCGATGGGACCGCCCGCCGCCTTGAACTCGTCGGCAACAAATAAAGTATCCTTAGCCTGGTATAGTTTCGTCATCAAGGCGTAAGCTGTATCCGATCCATTCCCTGGGAAATCCTTCCCGATAAAATCGCCGAAAAATGACAAAGCAACCGCCGCAATCGATGATTTATGCGCTCCGGTGAAGCCATTAATCCAGATGGCAAAATCACTTGGCCTGCACTCGCCTAGC
>JBAQEN010000162.1:0-3894 GCA_049286765.1 Methylococcaceae bacterium | reverse complement strand
TGAGCGTTTAACGGGCAACGGCAAAAGCAAAATGTCTGCCTTGGGTGCTGCAATGCGAAAGTTGGTACAGATTTGTTTTGGTGTTTTAAAACATCAAAAAACCTATCAACCACAAATGGGATGATTTTCCGCTTGTGATTGATTTGGAGAGATGGTATCTACTTGCTAATGTTTTTTTATTTGGCCTTGGCGAACATCAGCAAAAAATGGTCCTAGTGAATGTGTACCTCGCGTGACTTTACCGTATCGCTTCTGCGCAAAATATAGTCATCTGCCTGATTGCCTGTGATCCGCGTTCCATCACTGTTAAGCTGAATGAGCGTCCCTTCATCTTCAATATGATATTGCCGTGTGGTTGATTCCTTGCGCGGTGTCAAAACAACGGTATGGTTTTCATCATTCCAGATATACTTGCCTTTTTCATAATACTCCCTTGAGGATTCCCTGGCGGGCTGAGTCACCAACAGATAATTGTTATTTTGCTTTAAAGACAGTGTTGTTTTGATTCCATTGCAATCGTTGCAAGGCAGGAAACCGTAAAAAACACCATGAAATTCCAGGCTCTTATCGACAGGGTTTACATGGGCAGAATGATCTGTTTTTTGCTGATTGGTCATTTCACGCGCCTTGAGGACTCTTTCTTGAATTTGCATGTCTGATTCTGCCATTGCGGGATGTAAAGCTAAAAGCAGGGTGCTGAAAAAAATCAAAGTCACATTTTGTTTTAATTGTTTTTTTAATGTTTGCATATAAGTATCTCTATTAATGAGTGGGTCGAGCCGGGTGGGCCGGGCATGCTTTTTGTACCCGGCATTTCGAGGATTAAATATGGAATCAACAATAAGTTTACCCACCGCTGTTTTTTTATCAAATTCCAAAATGCCTGGCAACGATACCAACAGTAGTTGCTTCGCCTAATGCGCCAACTGTTGGTAGGCGAAACTATAGTCCGGCCTATGGGCTGACATGTTAAATAATTAAATCGTATCAGAATGAGGCTTCTGTTTTTCAGGCGGGATGGACTTTTCCAGATTACGGCGAAATTCGTCCAATTGCCGTATTAATTCTTCACTGAAGGATTTGATCTGTTTTTCAAACAGAGGAATCTGTTGTTCCAACTCCTTGTTGATGGTATCGCCAATTGCTCGCAAGCTGTTAAATAGCTCACCGAAAGGCAGGTTTAAAAGATTATTCAGCGTTTGCTGATAATCAACTTTCCATAGATCGTTTTCTTTTAATAAAACAGTGTTAAACGATAAATGCTTGTTGCTTTCAGGCTTTTTCAACGTCATGATCGTTGATACCCTTGCATTGGTACCGTCGATGACAACCTCCCCGGTCGTTATTGACGCGCCTTCCAGATTTTGCTGTTTAGTCACAAGATGTTGAGTCCCCTGTGTGGCGTGTTTTCTGGCAGATTCAAGATTGCCTTGCGCCATCGCTTCCCAGAACGCCAGGGTGACCTGTTCGGGGGTTAATATGGCCTGACAACCGCTCAGCATGAACAATAGACTGAAAAGTCCTGCCAATCCAGCCAGGCTTTTCCTTGCGTGATGACAAGGGAAGATTTGTAATAACACTTTAGTCGTCGCCACCGGAAACTCCAGAAATTTTCAGCAAACTCAAAAAACATGTTTTAGAAAGAGTCGATTGCCAGAACGCCGGCTTCCGAACGGGAAATAATCGTATAGGGTTCAATTTATTTTATGATCCCTGGACATTTCATTTTAATAGTACCCTTAATCTTTCAAAAGTTCCGCAGCCTGGGTAGTTTAGGCAAGCTATTTTTGACAATATTTAATCATCTTAATTTACGGCGGACAATCAATCAAGCTGTTTGCCCGCCTCGAAGCGTGATGGGGGTTTGCAGCGCCCATTTACATTTTATAAACCGGCGGCAATTTTAGGTTGAAATCGCTGGATGGTTAGCTTTGTAATACACACATATTCAGGGTTTATAACATTCATGCTGCGGATTAAGTTTTAAAAACCTCGGCTAAATCTAACGCTACACGATAAAGATTATTGGCTGGGGGAGTTAGGTACGGCAGTTGCTCTAGCTCGTTGAATTGAATAAACTTTGTTGTCTCTAAACTCGATAGTCACGATGCGTGTGTTATCGCTCTCTGTTTGAGCCGGCGGAGTGGTGTTATCATCCTCTGAACTCATTACGTTGTAAATTTGCGAACCTATGTTCGCGGCCACACCTGCGATGGGGCTAAAAATACCGGCCACTGTTGCTGCAATACTTCCGATTAGGCTGAAAACCTTGCTTTTGGATTCTGGTGGCGGCTCGGCTTTTGAAGCGCCTGGGCTAAATACCCAAACGGCTGTTGTTCCCGTTGCAGTATCGGTTACTGAAGTTGGATTCCCTAAAATACGTTCAGCTTCTGTACGGGACATGCCAATGTATATGTTTTCCTGAATAAGTGGCTGGAGTTCCTTCCTGGGTAAGGTTTGTTGGGATGAAGTTGTTGATGGGGCAGGCTCAGTGGCACAACTGCTACACAGTAAACAAATGCACAGAAACAGTAAATTTTTCATAGAGATTACCAAAAGTTATTGCCTTGAAAGTTTGACAACTTTAATAAATATAAAGCTTAGAAACATAGCTCGTATATAAGCGAAGCGTCATACCCCTTCTGGAGTTGCTATCACCCGCATAGAATTTACTACTTCGCACCATTTGAAATTTTGTGGAGCTTAACATCATTCGTGTCACTATTTAATAGCGCTAATAATTTGTTTCATGCATAGCCCCCGGTTTGACTCTGCTAAACTTTTCAGCGTAAAGTTAATTCTAATTTTCTCATAACGAATGCTAACTAGAATTTCACTGTGCTTGCCAAGAAATTGAAATATGTTTGTATTTTACTGCTCACTCTGTCGCTTATTGTTGCGGCTGGGCTGTTTTATTTCCTCTATACGTCATTAGCCTTAGAAGACGGAGAGGTATTGCTGTCAGATTTAAAAAATCCGGTATCGGTTCACTCTGATAGCCTCAGCATACCATCCATCAATGCAGCTAGCCGGAATGATGCTTATCGAGTGCTGGGTTTTTTACATGCCCGCGACCGCTTGTTCCAAATGGAATTAATGCGCCGCAAGAGTGCCGGTAGGCTTGCGGAAATCTTTGGTTCAAAGGCGGTTAATTTGGATAAGAATCAACGGGATTACCAGTTTGAACAAGCAGCCGTTAATATAGTTTCTGCCTTGCCCGCTAACCAGAAACACGTGTTGGATGCTTATGTGGCAGGCGTAAACGCTTTTATTGACCAGACTAACATGTTGCCGCCTGAGTTTATAGCGCTTAAATTTCGCCCTGAACCTTGGCGCTCAGAAGACAGTATATTGGTCGCTCTCGGTATGTTTCAAACACTGAATGGTCAGGAACAGGACGAGCGCATGGTGACTGTCATGGAAAAAGCGTTGCCGAAAGAGTTGGTGGCGTTTTTGACTCCGGATACCGATGTCTATGCCACCGTTCTGTTAGGCGGTTCGGATTCGCACCGGCCTGCACAGCCTATTCCCGTTAGCGCCTTTGCCGCTCTCGATGCGCAACCGTTGAAATTGGCCAAGAATTCTGTTGATGTGGATAGCAGTATCGCTGGCTCCAATAACTGGGTGGTGGCCGGCAAGAAGACGCTGGATGGACGCGCGATAATCGCCAACGATATGCATCTGAGCTTAAATGCTCCGAATATCTGGTATCGCGCCGAATTACGTTACGCCGGGTACTATCTGAACGGTATTACGTTGCCTGGGGTGCCGGTGCCGATAGTGGGCGGCAATAATAATGTCGCCTGGGGTTTTACCAATGTTACCGCCGATCTGCTGGATTTGATCACTCTCGACATTAATCCGGACAACTCGCAAGAATACTTGACCCCGAAT
>JBAQEN010000161.1:0-2209 GCA_049286765.1 Methylococcaceae bacterium | reverse complement strand
TGGGACAAATGATGGCTTATGAGCATGAAGGTTTTTGGCAGCCAATGGATACTTTACGTGAAAAAATCCATTTGGAAGAGCTTTGGTCATCAGGCAAAGCGCCTTGGAAGATATGGCAATGACAATATTTCGATTACATCTGCTACGGGGTTGTTTCGGTTATAATCCACATTTACTCTGGTGGCTTTAGTGGCTAAATATCAGTCTGATTTTTTAGTCATTGGTGGCGGCGTTATCGGGATAAGTGTCGCTCGTCGCCTTAAAATGCTTTATCCGGAGATGGCTGTTTCTTTACTGGAAAAAGAAGCGGATGTTGGTTTTCATGCGAGCGGACGTAATAGCGGCGTGCCTCATGCCGGTTTTTATTACGCCCCCGATAGTTTGAAAGCCAAATTGACACGAGATGGTAATTACGCTATGCGTGAGTATTGCCAACGCAGTCAAATTCAAGTTAATGATTGCGGAAAATTGGTTGTCGCAAAAGATGCTGACGATTTGCAAGGTTTGGATATACTTTTACAACGCGGCCGAAGCAATAACATTGAATTACAGGAAATAAGCGCAGAAGAAGCTCGACAGATCGAACCGCGAGCTAAAACCTTTGAGCGTGCTATTTTCTCTCCTACTACCGCATCGGTTGACCCTGCTTGTGTGATGAAGTCGATGCGCAAGGATGCCGAAGCTGAAGGAGTTCATTTTTATTGTGGCATAGCTTTTAAAGGCCGAACCGAGCGCGGTGTAGAAACCTCACAAGGCGAATTTAGTGCTGCGTATATCATCAATGCCGCTGGTTTGTATGCAGATAGTGTGGCGAGGGAATTTGGATTTTCGAAACGCTATCGAATTCTGCCGTTCAAGGGTTTATACATCTATTCGGATGAGCCAACCGGTGCTATCCGTACTAATATTTATCCAGTACCCGATATGCGCAATCCATTTTTGGGTGTGCATTTTACAGTAACTGCGCAAGGTGCTATAAAAATTGGCCCTACTGCAATCCCCGCTTTTTGGCGTGAGCAATATGACGGTTTTAGTCACTTTCAGGGTTTAGAGGTCTTGGATATTTTGTCAAGACAAGCGCGTTTGTTATGGTCGTCTGAGTTTGATTTCAAGCGTTTGGCTTGGGAAGAAATGCAAAAATACTCCAAATCGCACCTGGTGAATTTAGCAAATACCCTGGTTAGTGATATTGATAGCAAGCTATATCAGCGCTGGGGAAAGCCAGGTATTAGAGCACAATTGTTGGACATTGAAACACAGCGGTTAGAAATGGATTTTGTACTAGAAGGCGATAACGAATCGGTACATATTCTTAATGCAGTATCTCCCGCTTTCACTTGCGCACTGTCATTTTCGGATTATGTGTGCGATTACATTCAGAAAAAACTAAATTAATAATTGGATAAGGTGACGATGAAAATTTTGATTACGGGTAACATGGGATACATTGGCTTGGTTGTCATTAAAAGACTCCGGCAATCATATCCTAACGCCACGCTTGTCGGGCTTGACATAGGCTATTTCGCCCATTGTTTAACACAACCTGAATTTTTGCCTGAAACGATGCTTGATATTCAGTATTTTCAGGATGTCCGCACATTGACAGCGGATTTATTGGAAGGTGTTGATGCCATTGTTCATTTGGCGGCTATATCTAATGATCCAATGGGTAATCAATATGAAGCGGTGACAGAAGAGATAAATTACCGCGCCAGTGTTCGGCTTGCTCAGATAGCCAAAGAAGCAGGCGTTAGCCGCTTCGTTTTTGCTTCCAGTTGCAGCGTGTATGGTTTTGCAGATGATGAGGCGCGTACCGAGCAATCAACGCTGAATCCGCTGACTGCCTATGCGCGTTCTAAATTGGCGACAGAGCAGGAATTGGAAGAACTGGCATCTCCTGAGTTTGTCGTTACCTGTTTGCGTTTTGCTACAGCCTGTGGTGCAAGTGATCGTTTACGTTTAGATTTAGTGTTAAATGATTTTGTCGCAGGAGCTGTTGCGGAGAAAAAAATAACTGTGATGAGTGATGGAACGCCTTGGCGGCCTTTGATCGCCGTTCCTGACATGGCTAAGGCAATGGACTGGGCAATTAGCAGGAGTTTAGATAAAGGCGGTGCTTATCTTGCAGTAAACGCGGGGAGTAATAACTGGAATTATCAAGTTCGCGATCTGGCTACTACGGTTGCCCAAGTTATTCCAGGCACAGATG
>JBAQEN010000160.1:0-10564 GCA_049286765.1 Methylococcaceae bacterium | reverse complement strand
ACTTAGGAATGATATTTTGGTAATGGGTTAAATCTGTAGTTTGTTGTATTATTAGCCACATGACAGGCTATCAGGAAGTCATTTGCCCCGAGTGCGGCAGCAAATTACAAAGTCCGGTCACACCGAGCAAGGGACACAACGTTATCGATGCCAGCATGAGCGTTGTTCAACCAAGACATCCCTTCTTAACTATCGCTATAAGGCCTATGTCCCGGGTGTTGGGAATTAACAAAAACGCCGTCATCAACACGCTAAAAAAATGAAAGCCATGCCCACACAGGTAAAGCCTGTAGTTAACACACTGGCGGCGCCAGGTTGCATGGAAGTTAGGCTGGAAGCCTTCTGTGAAGCCGAATGGATGAGCAGCGGTCTTATGTGGGCAAAAAATCCGAGCAGCGTTGGTTGTGGTATGCGCTTGATCATGCGACCAGCACGGTACTGGCGTATGTCTTCGGCAAGCGTAATGATGAGGTCTTCAAGCAACTGAAGGTATTGCTTCAACCGTTCAACATTGCCCGTTAGGTTGAGCAACGAACCCCAACACTAAGCTGATGCGCTGTATTATTGAAATTCCTTATGCCATTCAAGGCTACCGGTTAACCATAATTAGGCTTCCAAAATTTACAGTGAGTGTGAGGTACAGCACACCAAGATTATATTATATAACCTAGTTTAATTATGAATCAGGTTATATAACATAGTTTAATTATGAATATAATCATAAATCTCTAATATACTAATAACTTAATATTTGGCTTAATTTTTGCCTAATCACTTAGCGACTGGAACTTCCCAGCGTTATTTTTAGAATAAAAGAAAGGCAAAAATGAAGAAAACCATTCCAAGTATCCACTTATCATTTCAAAAAAAGCAAGTTACGGGCGTTATCAGCGGATATTTATATAACTCTAAAATGATTACCTTGCTGCCGCTATGCTTTGCGCCCTCTGTGTTAGCAGCAACCGACAATAACAGACAACCCGATCCAGCGATAACACTGGAACCCATTGTGATTATCGATCAGCGCCCAAAGATCAATCCTTTAAACACAACAAAGATAGAAACTGATGCAATCATCAGGAAACGGGCTGCCACCAGCGACACGGCAAAACTGCTTGAGGATACGCCTGGGGTTAGTCTCTATGGCGGTGGCGGCACATCAAGTCTTCCTGTTATTCATGGCTTGAACGATGACCGCGTCAAAATTGATGTAAATGGCATGACGATTACTTCAGCGTGCGCCAATCACATGAATCCTCCCCTGTCTTATATTGATCGCAGTAATGTCGGCAAAATTACGATACGATCCGGTATTACCCCCGTTAGCATGGGCGGGGACAGTATCGGCGGTACTATTTCAGTACAATCGGCCGACCCGGTTTTTGCCGAATCTGGCGAAGGTATTCTGATTGATGGCAGTATTTCGGCCTTTTATCGCAGCAATCGCGATGCTTTTGGCGGCAGCATTGCCGCAGGCGTTGCCAATCAGAATGTGCGCCTGGATTATACCGGCTCGCATACCGAAAGCATGAACTACAAAGATGCCAATGGCGATATCGTAAAATCCACTTCTTATGAAAACCAAAACCACGCGGCCACGTTATCTTTCAAGCATGACAAGCATTTGGTGGTGATTAATGGCGGGCAGCAACATATCCCGTTTGAAAACTTCCCTAACGCGCGCATGGATCTGACGAACAATGACAGCATCTTTGGCAACATCATGCACAAAGGTACTTTTGATTGGGGTAATCTCGAAAACAGGTTTTTCTATGAAAGCACACGCCACAGTATGGATATTGGCAAGGATAAGCAGGCATTTGCCTTCGCACCGCCCAATAATTTGATGCCGATGGACACCAGAGGCACCAATTTAGGCTACAAAATCCAGGCTGAAATTCCATTCTCAACACGCGATACTTTGCGAGTAGGCAACGAATATATCCGAAATACGATCAACGATTGGTGGTCGCCGGTGAATCCCTTCGTCCCAGGTGCGAAACCACCCTTGTACATGATGGCGCCCGAAACATTTACTAACATCAATAACGGTGAACGTGAACGCATCGGTACCTTTGCCGAATGGGAAGCCAACTGGTCTCCAGAATGGAAAACCTTGCTGGGCTTGCGTTATGACCACACCCGCACGGATACCGGAGATGTTCAACCTTACAACCCCCTGCTTCTGAATAACGCCGGTGTTGCTGGGGCCGGCGCAAATGTTGCGGGAGCCGGGTTAAGTCTGGCAGCAGCCAATGCTTTCAATGCCTTGGAACATCAGCGTAACACCGATACTTTTGATGTCACAGCCTTGCTGCAATACAGCCCCAACGACATGAGTCAATATGAGTTTGGTTATGCCCGTAAAAACCGCGCCCCTAATCTCTATGAGCGTTATTTATGGGGCAGACGGCCGATGGACATGGGGATGAATGGCTGGTTTGGCGACGGCAACGGCTATGTCGGCAATATCGACCTGGACCCGGAAACCGCTCATACCGTCAGTTTTACAGCGGCTTTTGAAGATGTTAGTAACGGTCTCTGGGAAGTCAAAGCCACGCCTTATTTCACCTATGTGGAAAACTTTATCGATGTTGACCGCTGCCCAAATGTGTTCGGCATGATTGATATGGCCTGTAGCGCAGCAAACCAGACAGCAACCAACAAATTCGTCTATTTACAATTTGCCAACCACGACGCGCGGTTATGGGGTATCGATGTTTCCGGAAGAGCTGAGTTGTATAGCGACAAAACCTTCGGTGACTTTTCTACCCATAGCGTAATGAGTTATGTGCGCGGTGAACGTATGGATGGTGGCAACCTCTATCACATGATGCCGTTTAATACCAAACTTAGCCTGGATCATAAACTCAAAGGCTGGCAAAGCGCCTTGGAGATGCAGTTTGTCGATAGCAAGGACTACGTGCAAGCCGTCAGAAACGAAACCAAAACCGCTTCCTACATTCTGCTGAATGCCAGAACCGGATATGAGTGGGAAAAAGTACGGCTGGATGTCGGTTTGGACAACGTCCTGGATAAGCAGTATTACGAACCCCTGGCAGGCGCTTATCTTGGCGACCGCTTTGGCATGAATCCAACAGGTCCAGTCGGCACCACCGTACCCTGGGGCAGAAACGTGGCCGGACTGGGGCGGTCTGTTTATGTCGGCATAACCATCAACTATTAATAAGCTATTGCACGTCAACAACGGTACTTTATTTCCCTCAAATTGGTTGAGCATCACTTGAGAAAAATAAAGTGCCGTCGTTAAATGAGCAACCATACAGTCAGTAAGTCCTGTCTGTTCATCAATCATTGTTTCAACCGGATCGGTTTTGGCCTAATACCCGTTAACGCCGATGAATGAAATCCCTCCTGGTCCTATGGGTGGGCAATTTCAAGTCCTCTTAAGATCAAAATCAGGCTTAAAAATTTCCTGCTTGATTTTATTCCAGTCTTTTTTAGTGATCCAACGCTCCTCGAAAGTAACGCAGTCCGGAAATCCCAACACAATTTCACAATGCTGAAATATTAACGAAGTATATTTATGCTTTATTTTTAGCTATGGGAGGATTGCGTGGAAGTTTTACCAAGTCATCATTTTGCATGCTGTGTATTGGCTTCTTTATTTTTTGCGGGCTGTACCGGACAGGCAAGCAAAGAACATATCTCCGAAAACTCAGCTATCAAGGTTCAACGAACAATACCCACAGGGATGACCGAACTGAACCTGAACGAGTTTTATAAATTTCCCGTTGGACCGCTCGGCCTGGAACCTACACAAAAACTTTCGAGACTCAAGAATAAACATGTCCGGGTTACTGGCTATATGATCAAAGAAGAAGAACCCACCGCGGGTTTATTTATGCTTGCACCTGTTCCTGTGAGTCTGTCGGAAAAAGAAGATGGTCCTGCTGACGATCTCCCTCCTGCAACGCTTTATGTGCATTTGCCTCCAGCCGACAAAAACAAAATTATTGCTTACAGTCAGGGATTATGGCAACTCACCGGAACACTCGAATTGGGTAATCAGGAAGAAGCCAACGGCCGTATATCACACACTCGGCTTATTCTGGATTAACCATTCCTGCCGAATGGAATGTCTTTGCAAATGGACTTACGTACCGCGATTAGTGTTTAAATTTTTATAATTTTAATTCGGAGTTAGTTCAATGAAACATCGCAATACGCTGGTAGCCGCCACCGTTGCCTCTATTTTAGCTGTTGGTATTAATGGCGCCAGTGCCGCACCCGTTATAAGCCGATTGACACCGCCCAGCCAATTGTTTGCAACTGGAGGCGCTCAATCGGCCCCACAGATTGCACGTTTCATCCCCGGCCAACGTTTCGACTTGCAAGCAACTATGCGTCCGGATGCGGGTATGACCATCACTGAGGTAGAATGGGCAATCAATGGCGTTCCATACAAACCGGCAGCAGCAACTACCAGCTTGGCACCTGCAACAGCAATTACAGCAACAAATGCTAATGCAATAGTCGCTTCAGTGCGTGGATACTCAAATCTCAAAGCCGGAGTACATACCTTCACCGCTACAGCAACTCAAAACGATGGCGTTACAGTTTCTGCAACAGGTAACTTCGAAATCGTTGATACGCCTTTAGTCAATCACAAATCAGTCAAAAATGTAATCATCATGCTGGGCGACGGTATGGGTGCCAGCCAGCGTACTGCGGCCCGTATAATGTTGAACGGCTACTCACAAGGTAAAGTCAACACTAAATTGGCGATGGATACTTTCCCTAACACCGCCATGATCATGACTGCATCGTTGAACACAATTGTTACTGACTCTGCTCCGGGTATGCAGAACTATGTCACTGGCAACAAAGCGGCTAATAACCAGGAGGGCGTGTGGCCGGATGATACGACTGATAAATTTGATAACCCGCGATTTGAATACCTGTCAGAGTATCTGGCCCGCCAGCAAGGAAAAAAACTGGGGATTGTCACTACAGCTGACATATTTGATGCCACGCCGGCTTCGATGGCTATCCACACTCAGGACCGTGGCGCAGGCACAGGTATTGTTGACCAATATCTAGACGATGAAGGCAAAACCGGTCTTACCGTATTAATGGGTGGCGGCCGTAAATGGTTTCTGTCCGCCGGAACACCGGGCTCAGCTCGCGCTAACAGCAGCGACTATGTCCTGCCTGGCGACATTGTCGCCGGCTGGGGTGTTGCCAGTGGTAAGCTCGACGATAGCCGCAACCTGATAAGCGATTTCCAAGCTGCCGGTTGGGCCTATGCGCCAGACAAAACAGCGATGGATAACGCAGGTACACCAGGCAAATTACTGGGCTTGTTCTCTTATTCCAATATGAATGTTGCTTTGGATAAAATTGAAGGCCGTCGTGGTAACAGCACTGCTGTAGTTAGTAATTACGGTTTCCTCGACCAACCCATGCTGGACGAAATGACCGCGAAAGCCCTCAACGTATTGGATGCTAACAGTCCTAACGGTTTTGTGTTAATGGTGGAAGCGGCATCTATCGACAAACAAGCGCACAATATGGATACCGAGCGCATGATACTTGATACCATCGAGTTTGATCGCGCCATACAAGTCGCGAAGGACTATGCAACCGCAAATCGTGATACGCTGGTGCTGGTCACTGCCGACCACGAATGCGCCGGTGCGGTGATTATTGGCGCTTCTAAAGTGTCGAATGCTGATCTGCAAGCTAAAGAAAATAATACGGATTCCATGCGTGATACCGTAGTGGGCACTTATGAAACAGCTGGCTTCCCAAAATACACGATCGCAGCAGACGGTTATCCAGCGACTACTGACGTTGATAAACGCTTGTTGATCGGTTACGGCGCTAACGCGGATCGTTATGAAGACTGGCGTACCAATGCGCAACCCATTAATGACTCGCAACAGCCGTTTAACAAAACCGACCTTGCCAGCTATCCTCGTGTTAACACTTATGATACGGGTAGTGACGTCAATGATGCGCGCGTTATCCGCGATTCAGCCACTGGTTATTTGATAACCGGTCAGGTTGCTGGCTCTTCAGCAGTCCACACCGGCGGTGATATACCCTTGTCAGCATACGGGAGGTATGCAGATTTGTTCGGTGGCACTATCGATAATACTGATGTTTTCTTCTCTGTTATGGAAGCTGTTGGCCGTTAATGGCTATAATAACCAGCTTATAGCTATCTCCTTCGCAGGGTGGATTCAATCCATCCTGCGTTTCAACTGAAAGAATCTTATCACTAATTCGCTGCAAAATAACGTAAGTGGTTAATTACTGACCCGATTCTATGGCGTCGCTGCGCGCTATCATAGTAGCCGTTTACGTAGCACAGTTACCCGCTTATATCGATTCAAACTGGCTTAAACAAAAGCCTGTCTGAATCAATTGATGAACCAGAAAATAAGGAATTAAAATATTTAAGAGAAAGCTTCGAGTTCGTCGAAGCTGCTTTGATTGGGGTCAATCAATGGGACGCTTACAGAAAAATTAACTGACTGAATTGCAAATTCTAAATCTCGATTTTTAAAATCACATCAATCTACACCCATTCCAGGCGATACAAATCTTGACGCCGATTTGAAAGATTGCGGGCTGCCCCGCGAGTACGAACCTGTTTTAATAAATCCAGATTAACATCGGCAATCAGCGTCATTTCAGTATTCGGAGTCGCTTCGGCTAATATGGCATCATGTGGAAATGAAAAATCACTTGGACTAAAAATGGCGGCTTGTGCATATTGAATATCCATATTTTCTGCATACGGCAAATTCCCGACACTGCCGGTAATCGCCACAAAACATTCATTTTCAATTGCTCGTGCCTGGGAACAGTAACGCACTCGCTGGTAAGCATTTTTGGTATCAGTCCAGAATGGCACAAAAATAATTTGCGCACCCTGCATGGTTGCTAAGCGGGCAAGTTCGGGGAACTCAGAATCATAACAGATTAATACGGCGATCTTGCCACAATCGGTATCGAATACTTTTAACGCATCGCCTCCCTGAACACCCCAGCAACTGACTTCATCAATCGTCACGTGAATTTTGTATTGGGCTTCAAACGTGCCATCGCGTCTGAGCAGCCAAGATACATTATAGAGTTCATGGGCACTATACTCAGGCAAAGATCCTGCAATAATATTGATATTGTAAGACATCGCCATTTCCAATAAACCATTCCGGATTTCACTGCTAAAACCCGCTAGGGCACGAATGGCGTCTGGAGGATTCTTATCATTAAACAATCCCATGAGCGGCGCACTCATATACTCAGGAAAAAGGACAAAGTCGGAGAGGTAACCCGCTACCGCATCAATAAAGAATTCGGCATGTTTGAGCAACTCATCGACGCTGGTCAACGATCGCATTTGCCACTGCACAACACCTAAACGAATAATATTTTTTGGCCCCCCTATCGAGGGTGTTTTATCGATATAATCAAGATTAACCCATTCTAAAAGGGTCGCATAACCTTTGGAATCGGCATCGACAGGAAGATAACCGGTTAACAGCTTACGGACATGGAACCCGTTAGCCAGTTGAAATGAAAGCACCGGATCGAAAATTTCGCGATTTTTGACTTCTTCGATATAACGTACTGGCGTAAAGTTATCGGCGTATTGGGCATAGCCGGGAATCCGCCCGCCCGCAATAAAGCGGCGCAGATTCAGATTCCGGCATAATTCTTTGCGCGCATCATACAATCTTCGGCCCAAGCGTAGCCCTCGATACTTTGGATGCACAAAAATATCGACGCCATACAAGGTGTCGCCCAACGGATCATGATGGGTCAAATAGCCATCACCGGTAATCTGCGCATAGGTATGGACATCGCCAAAGCGGGCATAATCAACGATCATACTCAATGCAGCGGCCACTAACTGGCCGTTATCTTCGATGACAATCTGTCCCTGCGGAAAACGGGTAATTTGTGAAGTGTATTGTTCTTTCTTCCAGGCGCCGCCCAAATTACCGTAAACATGCTCCATTAAAACCGCTATATTATCGTAATCATCAAGGGTAAGATGCCGGAGTAGAAGTTTGTGTTTCTTGGTTTTGGCTTTTTTCATAGCGGGCCAGTATAACTTTGCTTTTTGACAACTTCGTTACAATGTAATAAAGACGGTAATTATTTAATGTGTTTCAAAATTATGGTTTTATGCACAACCGAATTCACGAAGAGCTGGTTCAAAGCGGGTGCATCCAGGCAGGACTGCGGGGTATACATTACCATGCTGAGCGTGGAAATGAAAAACACACTGAATAATTCCGATTTATTGAACCTGATTAATAAAAACTGTGTCTTTGTGAAAGGATTTGAAGGATAAAATGTTTTCATTTGGTCTTAACTAAACGAGGAGTATGAATATGAAAAATTACCCATTGATATTAGCTGGACTTTTGCTTTTTTCTACAACAACACTAGCGGTTGAAAAAGCGAGTCCCAAGCAGATGGATGAAGTGGATCAACGCATGCAACAAGTGGTGCCATTTGCATTAGATCATGCACTGGAAACGTTTACTAAAACTGTTCATGGAGGTGTTCAGCATGTTGTCGCCAAATCAGCTGACGATACCCAGCAAATAAAATTGATCCAAGCTCACCTGCTTAAAATAGCTGATGAATTCAGAAAAGGTGATTTTTCAGTGACTGAACGTGTACATGGAGCAAATATGCCGGGGCTCGCTCAGTTAAAAATGGCAGAAACTGATGATATTAAATTTGAATATAAAGCGTTACCCAATGGCGCACAAATTCATTATTCAACAGAATATCCTCAGTATGTACAGGCCCTCCATGAATGGTTTGATGCCCAGAAAAGCGAACACGGCAACGATGTAATACCGGAACATATGCAGCACCATGCAACACCAGCAGAATAAATTAACAGGTGACGTTTATCTTAAGGCAAGCACGGCTTGCTGATAATCCTGAACTTATTGCTGGTTATAGCATTTAGAAAAAGGAACACAGCCATGAAACAGTTACATAGAATCACCCATACCGATGAGTCTCACTGGGTTGGAGACGGTTTTCCGGTGCGCACTCTGTTTTCCTATAATACTCCGGATGCCGAGGTGAGTCCGTTTCTGATGCTGGATTATGCCGGACCCGCCGAGTTTTCACCCGCAGCTAAACCCAGAGGAGTGGGCTTGCACCCGCATCGCGGATTTGAAACCGTTACCATTCTTTATCATGGCGAAGTTGAACATCACGATACCGCCGGTAATGGCGGTCTGATCGGTCCCGGCGATGTGCAATGGATGACGGCGGCAAAAGGCCTTCTGCATGAAGAGATGCACTCCGCCGCCTTTACGCGGCAAGGAGGAACCTTTGAAGCGATACAGCTTTGGGTAAACTTGCCAGCCCAATATAAGATGATTGCACCGCACTATCAGTCCATAACCGATAATCAGATCCCGGTGGTAAGGCTGGATGAAAAAGGCAGTGTCGTGCGCGTGATTGCAGGGAATTATCAAGGCGCCAAAGGTCCAGCAAACACCTATACTCCGGTTAATTTATGGGATCTGCGCTTGCCGGCAGGACAAACGGTTGAACTTGATATTCCCGAAGATTACACAACGCTGCTGTTTGCTTTGAAAGGCAGTGTTAAGATCAATAATTCTGCAACAATGAACGATGTTGAATTGGCATTTTTTGAACGCTTAGGCAAAACGATTACCCTTGCAGCGCTCAAAGATGCCACTCTGCTGGTCATGAACGGGGAACCGATAGATGAGCCGATAGCCGGTTACGGACCGTTTGTCATGAATACAGAGGAAGAAATCCGGCAGGCCATCGAGGATTTTAATGCCGGCCGCTTTAAACAATAGATAATCCGGATAGGGCTCAACAGTAGCGAAACCTGACAGTGAGCATCAATGGTTTAATCCGCCATTTTATTGAGCCATTACAAATGCATGACGGATTATTTGGAATGCGGGATATGAAATTTGCCCGGACTATGCTTTGCGTAGCATTGACGTTGGTTTTAAACGGCTGCGATACAGAAAGGCAGTGGCAATTGCATAATATTGCCGGCCATTTGCCTGACTTGCGCTTTTCGCTGATGTCTGATGCTGGACAACCGGTAACAGATCAGACCTATCGAGGCTACCTGGTCATGTTGTTTTTCGGTTTTACCAGCTGTCAGGCAGAGTGCCCAAGCACACTGTTCCGCTTGGCAAAAATAGCGCAAGGTTTGGGAGATAATGCAAAGCTCGCCCGTATCCTATTTGTCACGCTGGATCCCGGTCGCGATACCCCTCAAGCTTTACAACGATATGTATCGGCATTCGCTGCCGGACATGCAATTGGATTGACAGGCAGCGAAAGTGAAATAGCAGATCTCGCGAAACGTTACCGGACCGCATATCGCCCCAGAAAATCAGCTTCTGGCGACATCACTCACAGTGCCGCAGTTTATGTTTTTGATCCGCAAGGTCATGCGCGTCTGCTGCTAACGCCGGATGACGCAATTGAAACGGCAGCGAACGATTTACGGCATCTGCTGGAAACATCACGTTAGCTTTCTAATAGCCTATGAACAACTTAT
>JBAQEN010000159.1:0-1945 GCA_049286765.1 Methylococcaceae bacterium | reverse complement strand
CGGGAGCACCGGGAGGCGGTGTTGCGATACGAACGTTCAGCATGATTTCTTTTTCTTCGGGATAACTTGCCATCGAATAGGCGCGTAATGCCGGCTCTTTTACATCCGAAACATAACGCCATAAATTGAATTTATCCCAATCTCCACGAAATCTTTCTTCAACGGCAAAGTCGCTGTACTTGGCAACATGCGGAGGACATTCAATTTGAATGTAACCGCCTGCCCGATAGTTAATTTCCTCACCTTCAGGTAAATCCAATACAAGCTCTTTAATAAAAGTGGCAACGTTTTGATTTGATTTAACAGTACATTCCCATTTTTTTACGCCGAAGACATCATCTTCGACCTCAATGCTCATATCATGTTTAACCGTAACCTGGCACGAAAGACGCTCGCCATGAGCGGCTTCGCGTTTAGTAATATGAGTCAGTTCAGTGGGTAAAATTTCGCCGCCGCCTGAATGCACAACGACTCTGCACTGCGCGCAGGTGCCGCCGCCGCCACAGGCTGATGATACAAACAGGCCATTATTGGCCAACGCAGTTAATAATTTTGACCCCACAGGTACGTGTATTTTCTTTTCATCATTGATCAGGATCTCAACATCTCCTTCGGCGACCAATTTGCTTTTAGCACCGATGATAACGAATACCAGCGCTATAACAAAAGCCGTAAAAATAATAATCCCTAATAGAATTTCCAGCATTCCGCTACCTTCTTAAAGTTGGATTCCAGAGAAAGCCATGAAGCCAAGAGACATCAGACCCGCAGTAATGAAAGTAATACCCAGACCTTGTAAACCGGCGGGAATATCACTGTATTTAAGTTTTTCGCGTACACCAGCCATCACAGTAATGGCCAATGCCCAGCCCAGACCGCTGCCCACACCGTAAGTGACACTTTCGCCGAAATTGTAGTCGCGCTCAATCATAAACAAACTGCCGCCAAGAATCGCGCAGTTTACAGTGATTAAAGGCAGAAACACGCCTAAGGCATGGTATAAAGCCGGAAAGAATTTATCCAGGATCATTTCCAGAATTTGTACCAATGCGGCAATCATGCCGATACAGCTTAACAACGCTAAAAAGCTTAAATCTACTCCGGTAATGCCCATCCACGACAAGGCATCTTCTTTTAATAAGGCATGGTAAACAAGATTGTTGGCAGGTACAGTGATCGCCTGCACCACCATGACCGCAACGCCCAAGCCCATAGCGGTGGCGATCTTCTTTGATACCGCTATAAAAGTGCACATTCCCAAAAAGAAGGACAGTGCAAGGTTTTCAATAAAGACCGCTTTAACAAATAAACTAATATAAGCTTCCATTAGTGATGTCCTCCCTCACCATGAGCAATCGACATGATTTTGTACTCTACTTTTTCAACTTGATTGGGTTTCCATTGACGGACGCCCCAAATAATCAAACCGATGATAAAGAATGCGCTGGGCGGCAGTAACATCAAACCATTGGGATCATACCAGCCGCCATCTTTAGCCAGTTTGAAAACCTCGATACCGAGTAACTTGCCGGAACCCAATGTCTCTCTAAAAAATGCCACGATAATCAATATCAAGCTATAGCCTAAACCATTACCGATTCCGTCCATGAAGCTTTCTAAAGGCGGATTTTTCATTGCGTATCCTTCAGCACGCCCCATAACGATACAGTTGGTAATAATCAAGCCAACAAATACCGATAGCTGCTTGCTGACTTCATAAGCAAAGGCTTTTAATATTTGATCAACCACGATGACTAAGGAAGCAATAATGGTCATTTGCACAATAATCCGAATACTGCTTGGAATATGGTTTCTGATCGCACTGATTGCCGCACTGGAAAACGCCGTCACCAGAGTCAACGCCAACGCCATAATCAACGATGTCGACATTTGGGAAGTAACCGCCAAGGCCGAACAAATACCCAAAACCTGCAAAGTAATGGGA
>JBAQEN010000158.1:0-2492 GCA_049286765.1 Methylococcaceae bacterium | reverse complement strand
GGTAAAATTCATCCGCTCGATGTCACTACTTAGCAAAAAGTCAGCATCGACTTGATTAAAGCTGAAATTCACCTTGTCATCTATTTTAACCTGGGCAACGGTATGAAAAAGATCAATATCCCTGGGTAGAATTTGATGTTGCGGTAATACGGTAAGGCGCAGGCAGCTGTTCAGGAATTCCAATGCATGCTCGATGCCATGTTGTTGGTCGGGCCGGCCGCATTCGAGGGTAACAGCCGGGCATATTTGGGCAAATGCGGCGGATTGTACGCCTTTAGGTCGGATGAAATAGACTGCCAGCCGCCCAAATAAAGACGCCAATTGTAAAAATTGATTTTCAAGACTGTTAATGCATGCGTAGTGGGGATTAAGCCCGGTATTGTTATGTATGTCTACGCTCGCAAAAACGTTACGTTTTTTCATCAGGAAGACAATTTTTTTTGCCATTTCCGTTTCAGCACAATCCGTCAGTTCAGTGCCCGGCCAGATACGATTATAATCCGGCTGGTTGTCCAGTCTTCTTAAATCCCGGCTTGCTGCCGTTATGTTGCCAAAGAAAAGTGACAGTGAACGAGGCAGCTGTCTGTCTTTATATCTTTTTAGGAGCAGCTGTATTGCCATGAATCCCGTGGGTTCATTACCGTGCAACAACACAGAGACAAATAGAGGCGCTGGTCGTTTGCCTGACAAATGGATTAGAGTGGGTTTTGACAAAATTGTGTGTAGTTCTCTAAAACTTACCTCCAGTAGACCTTCTGGCAAATAATCTAATTCCATAAAATGCATTGTATTCACGCAAATGTCCACTCGCTAACGGGATTACCGGAATTTTGGTTTTTTAGATAAGCCTGCATCATTTCTGTGAAGTCGTGATTATATTGGATGATATAGAGGCGCTGCCATTGACAGCCATTTTGCTTATTGGCGATGCGTTGCCGGATAATGTCCAGGAAGTCATTAATTTCAGCATTACAAACGCCTAAAGATATTAAACCTGATGTGGCTCTGGGCAAAAGTTCTGATAGTAGCAAATGTTGTAGCCGGTGTTTGGCGCCGTCAAACCAAATGATGTTAGCATCCAGTCCATAGCGGGCTGCTTGATAAAAATTATCTTTTGCCTGGGAAAAGGACAGCGGTAATCCTTTTGCGATAATTTCATTACAAATATCATTAGCCAAACCATAATAAAACGCGGCATTGGCGATGGAATCAATCACTGAAGGGCCTGCTGCAGGTGTCCGGTGTTCTACTCTGATATGTGGCGTACCATCTTCATCAAAGCCGATTAAAGGCCTGTTCCAGCGCCAAATTGTACCATTATGCAAGCGTAAATGCTCAAAGGTCTCTGCAGTTGAATTCCGGTCTACAGGTAATAATATGGGGAAATGCAGGAGATTCTCCTGAAAGCATTCAATAATCGAGTGTCTCGCATAGTCTGAACCAAAACTGACGCGTCTCAGCGGTCCGTGAGCAGCACCGCCAAAACCGCCGGTTGCAATTGCTTGTTCGAAGAGGGGGATTCTGGATTCGTGCCAAAGTTCTTTGCCAAACAGGAATGGCGCATTGGCGCACAACGCAACCATAGGCGCGGATGCAATGATGGAGGCATTATAAAAATGATGCGCTATTGGTAGCGGTAACTGGATGTGGGTTTGAAATGAGGTGGTTGCAGCTTCCAGCATTACATCATGATGTTCAATTTTAAGATGTTCTGCGCCGCTGATGTCGATATGGATGGGTTCGCCACGGGTATGTAAAATTTGTTCATTCAGGGCTCGATATCTGTGCATGTCTGACATATTGCCCAGATGTAAGTCTTCCTGTTTTAGCGTAGGCAGGATACCAATCATAACGACTTTATGATCCATGCTTTCAGCGTGCTGACTGGCTTTGCCCCAGATAGCCTGTAATTGCTGATGCAAGCCACTGAAAACATTGCCTGTTAAGGGCTCAGGAAGACAGTTGAATTCTATATTGAATTTGGCAAGCTCTGCCGAAGCCAGCGGGTCATTAAGTGTTGCCAGAAAATGGTTATTTATTGGTGACGGGCGCATGTCTTGATTGACCAGCCATGCCTCTAGTTCAAATCCGGCGACTGGATCGCGATGAGAACAGGTTTTTTGCGTAATCAACCTCTCCAGCAAAAGAGTTTCTTGCTCCAGTTTTTGATGAAAGCGCGTAAAATCGCCTTCATCAAAATGCGATAAAGAAATTTCCTGGCCCATGATGTCGCTCTGGTTAACACGGATGGATCATCATAAGGCGTTTCTAAAGAAAGCGTCAATGAGTAGAAATACTATTTTCATCAATTGCCACCCGACTTCATCTGTTAAGGGTTGTCAGATGCCTGCCCTTAGTCGCAGTTCTACCAGGAGTCAGCAGAACTCTGAGGGCAGGCGTCGGACAAGCCTCGAGGGAGGAAACCGCGGGATGCGCAGTGGCGAGTCAGGATTGGTGACAGTCTATGGGGATTTGAATGGTGGGTTTGTCGC
>JBAQEN010000157.1:0-2762 GCA_049286765.1 Methylococcaceae bacterium | reverse complement strand
GCTTATCGATGCTGATCATGCACGGTGCAGTATTTTTGCAGCTCAAGACGGTGGGTGGCATTAATCAGCGCTGTCAAACAGCGGTCATTGTTTTTGCAATCATAGCGCTGGTCATTTTTGCTCTAGCGGGCATCTGGGTTACCAATATTGACGGTTACCATATCACGACCGAAATTTTTCCTAACGCGCCTTCCAACCCGTTGGTAAAAATAGTTTCTAAAGAACCGGGGTTATGGCTGGATAACTATGCGCATTATCCTGTGTTGTGGGCAGTTCCAGCACTGGCGTTCATTGCCGGGGCAATGACCATAGCGCTATCAAAGCTTAAGCGTCCCGGTCTGGCATTTATAACCAGTTCACTAACATTGACTTCAGTTATTTTAACTGCGGGCGTATCCATGTTTCCGTTTCTGATACCGTCAAGTTCGGCATTGAACAGTTCCTTGACCGTATGGGATGCAAGTTCCAGTCTTAGCACCTTAAACATCATGTTCTGGGTGACAGTGATTTTTTTACCTATTGTTCTTGCTTACACCACCTGGGCGTTTCGTGTGTTACGCGGCAAAATTACGCTGGAACACATTCATCAGAACGATCATTCGGCTTATTAGGAGATTGCTATGTGGTACTTCACCTGGATACTTGGACTATTACTGGCCTGCTCATTAGGCATTATGAACGTGCTTCGGCTGGAGGCACAGGAAACATGGGATAAGGAGCATATTCCCTTAGATCCGCTAACCCAGTTAATGACTAAAGACACGATGCTGGGGCGGTTAAGGGAAAAAGTTGAGAACTCCAAACGCAACGGCTTTCCTTTTTCCATTCTTTTTATCAGTTTAAAGGAATTTAAAGCCAGGAATAATTTACCCGCTTTTGAAATGGACGCCATATTACGCAGTGTCGCCGATTGTTTTAAAGAAGACATCAGGGCGGGCGTTGATATTGCAGCAAGAATGGATGAGCAGGATTTTCTTATTGCCATGCCGGGTTCGCCATTGAAAAAAGCCGAGCGACTCGCGGCACAGATTAAAAATGGAATTTCGGAACGTGTTAAAGCGCCCGGCATGGTTGTTGAAATAGCTACAGGCGTTGCTGAATACTCCGCGTTCACTGAAGACCTTACTACTACATCGCATGATGTGGATGAATTGATCAGAATTGCAACGGCAAAAAGTGGCTTGTAACTCCAGATACAAGCTGTGTGGATGGGTTTACAAAAAGACGTCCGTTTTGAGCATAATTAATGTGAAGATAATACATGCACAATAAAACCATTCTAATTCATAAAATTGGCGATATCCTGGTCGATAGTTTTCACTACCTCGCATTATTTGTTATCGGCGCCACGATTGTCTGGTCTGCTGTTCATGATTATTTTGGGATGATGAAATCGGGACATGCCAATTTGGAAGAGATACTGCTATTGTTTATTTATCTTGAATTAGGCGCAATGGTCGGTACCTATTTTAAAACCCGTCGACTACCGGTACAGTTTCTGATTTATATCGCCATCACTGCGTTATCACGCCATTTAGTCATCGATGTGCAAAAAGTAGCCGATAGTTTCCATCTCTATTTACTGCTGAGCATAACCGTTGCCATTGCCCTGCTCAGTGTTGCTATTTTGATATTATCTTACACGGCCAAACATTATGGTTGCCCGGAAGATAGTGAGCTTAAAGATGAAAAGTAGAGGTACGTTTGGATGTATTCCTTTCGATGTTAAAAATCCAGTCCGGATTGCGCCTTACCGTGTTTGTTTGCAACAGGTTAATTATTTTGCTTGAATATTACTGTTATTAGGTCTATATTTACATCCGCTCACCTACCATTGAGTAGAAAGAGGTGGCCGTATCGTCCGGCCTATAATAGGCGACCAACCTTAAATATCTTCCTTAGAACCACTCGCACCCATCAAGCTCTCTAATTTCCCTGTTTTTATAACTGCAATAACGCCGTTCATAATCTCTACGTTTGCCCCCATCGTCTAAATAAAAACTGGTCACCAAAAAAGAACTGCTACGCCCAAGTTTTTGCAAAATAACCACAAAATCATACTCATAAGCCCAAAGATAAAGGCGAATATCCCGCTTAGCATTGCTTTCCCGATGATAAAACAACCTGATTGATGCGTGATCGTGATTTTCCAAAATCTGTTTGACCCATTCAATCCGTTCAGAACGCGCATAGTCCGTAAAACGCCCTTCACTTATCCAAACCCAGCGATTGCCTTCACGCACCTGCCGCTTATTTTCACGGGTAGTCAAATGCCAAAAATCCAGCTCCTTACCTTCATCTAAACGGTTACTTCTGGGGTCAATATAAATTGACTTATTCAAATAGGTTTTATTTGCTACAAAATCACGATGAAAAAAAGCATACAAAAAATCGATTATTTTAGTAGCGTCAACTTTACCTAACTGCAAAGGCTCGCTCAGCATGTAGTTCCTCTGGGCGAGAAACGGAAAATATTAAACTTTTGTTCCCAAGGCGGCGTACCCATATCCAAACGATGACATAGTTTTAACACAAGGTAATCGACCAGCTCATTTTTCACTTTGCTTTCATGGGCAATATCAGCACGATTGCTGTATGACAAGGCACCAATCAGCAAATCGCATAACTGAATTAATTGTGATTCATGAGAGCGAATAATGTAAGCCGATATATCAACTTGTCCGTAATTGGCATTGTGTAAAACATCCATCAATTTCCCTGCTTTGTCCCTACCTTGCGTATCCATATAATCGAGATAAATT
>JBAQEN010000156.1:0-1620 GCA_049286765.1 Methylococcaceae bacterium | reverse complement strand
GCCCATTATCTTTGAGGTCTAAAAGTGCCTGCCATGCCATACCCTCCCAAGAAGGCAACCCGAGCATCATGGATAATCCAGCCCCTACAAAAAGAATAAGATTGCCGTTTAAACCTGCCTGAAAAATTTCATCAGGTAATAATGGTATTTCTCTTAAATCTGGAATTTTACTCATTTAGTTTTATGAATTTCCAAGTTGAATTTTTCTCGCAACTGTTAGATGCAACGAATGACTGCCCGAAATCTGTCGTTAGAGTAGCTTACGTTATAACGCTCGATTTACATCATCTTCAAATATGTCAGCCATCACTGAACTCCCAATGCCTTATAAACTGCATCAACCGGATCGGCGAAGAAGCTGATCTGAAATTTAGAGAATATCTCTGCCGGCACAGTGGGAATATCTGACGCTGATGACATTGGAAGCAATACCCGTTTTGCACCGCTATCAAGGGCGAGCTGGAGACAGCCTGCCAGGTCTTCAACCGGCTTAACTACGCCACCCAAGGTCATGTCACCCAAAACCACCATTTGCTCCTGAATCGGCTTGTTCATCAAAACAGAGCAAAATGCGATCAATGCCGCCAGACTTATTCTGTTACTGGGGCCGGTATTATGGAGTTCCACAGCATGGATGTGATATTCATGGTCAGCAAATTTAGCGGTAGCACTAATTCTATTCAGATTACCTTTGAAGTAATCAAAGCCAACCCGAACGGACTCCTTAGCTGATGTATTTGATCCGAATCCTGAGACTGAATGCTTTCCATTACCTGCGGTCATTTGCGTTTCAAAACGATAAAGACCAGGTTGTTCCGTTGCCCCCTTAGTAACCAAATGGACGACGCCAGGTTTAGATATACCTTCGGGTATTAATTGACTGCCACCTTGTTCAGGTACATTAACAAAGAACTCTTCCAGTGATTCATTATCGATATAGCTAAAATGCACATCAAAGAATTCCATGCCACCCAATTTTTTCAATTGTTCTTTGATACGTCGCCTGACTTCAAGCGCGTAGATCAGGCAGACGCGTACATTGTCTTTTTCATAAACGCCATGCGGGTAAAGTAGCTTCAACAAGCCAGAAACAGTTCGGCGCACAGCGATAACGTCGCGCTGATTCAGATTGTTACCCAACTTAAAGTAACGATCGATCGCATCGGCAAAACTGCGCTTACGCATTTCCCGCATATATTCAGCCAGATAGTCGGTAATAAGGCCGAAACGGTCAGTAAAGAATTCCGGACGCATTTTAGGGATTTCCCAGCCAGGAATATAGGCATGAAAACGATCGAAAAATGCAGTATCAATCATTGCCTCAGGGAAAGGTGCCAGCAGGTGACTGGTCTTTACCAGCGTTTCAACGCTGTGGTTGATATTACCGACAAACACCATCGATGCCTTGCCTTCAATGGAATCGCGGCCACGTGAAAATGAACCGGAAGCCATGTAATCCTTCATGATCTGTATGCCGTCCTTATCCTTGAAGTTCATGCCGGCAACTTCATCAAATGCAACCACATCCCACATGCCAACCAAACCGATTTGTCGGCTGCTCATGTTGTAAAAGAGGTTAGCGACTGTCGTTTGTCCACCGGATACCAATAAACTGTTGGG
>JBAQEN010000155.1:0-3298 GCA_049286765.1 Methylococcaceae bacterium | reverse complement strand
TTTAGGTTTGCTGATACTGATTATTTGGCCGTTAATCGGAAACAGGATTCCGGCTCCCGTCATTGTCGTGCTGGTGGGCATCGTATTCGCCTGGCATTTTGATTTGTCTCAAGATGCGGCTGCCAGTGGGTCGAAATTCCTGGTGTCGATTTCCGAAAATTTTTCGGCCGACTTTTATTTTCCGGATTTTTCCAAGCTATTCAGCGTAGCCTTTTGGGAAGCTGTATTGAGTATCAGTTTAGTGGGCAGTCTTGAAAGCTTGCTGAGTGCAACAGCGATAGACAAGCTTGACCCTTATAAGCGCCCTTCTGACCTGGACCGTGATTTAACGGCAGTCGGGCTGGGCAATGTGGTTGCCGGTTTCATTGGCGGCTTGCCGATGATTGCTGAAATTGTCCGCAGTTCAGAGAATGTCAATAATGGGGCCAAAACAGCCTGGGCTAATTTCTTTCACGGCTTGTTATTGTTGCTGTTTGTGGTTTTGTTTCCACGCCTTATCAATAGCATTCCGCTAGCATCATTAGCGGCATTGCTGGTTTATACCGGTTATCGTTTGGCTTCGCCCACAGCATTCGCCAGAGTAATGGATATTGGCAAAGAACAGTTTTTAATGTTTGTTGTCACCATTATCGGTGTGTTGGCGGTCGATTTATTGGCGGGTGTCGCTCTGGGTATTATGGTGAAACTTGCCATTAATTTGCTGAAAGGCGTCTGGCTTGACAATCTGTTCAAGATTCATTTTACGATTCAACAACAAGGTAACGATACGCTGGTTGTCAAATTGACAGGGTCGGCAATATTTTCAAACTTCCTGCCGTTAAAAAAAGCGCTTGCGAAGCTTGAACCCGGTAAAACGATTATTTTTGATTTCACAGACGGCTACCTGATCGATCATACCGTTATGGAATTTATTCATGATTTCATACAGAACTATGAAGCTCAGGGTGGCCACTGTCAGAAAACAGGTAAAGCTTTGGAAACCTTTTCAGATCATGTTCTCGCTGCGCGGCTAATGACTGCGGATGATAGGAAATAGGTGAAAGGCAAAAGGCGAACAATCCTAACCTTCAACATGCTTGCCTTTAGCCTTTTGTCTTTGGACTTGTACTTTAAATGATGGTTACTTTTAAATTTGACGCGATAGAGGGAATTTCATGATCCTTGTATTAGCTTATTGTGCAGTGCTTTTAAGCTTTTCTTCCGGTTTGCTGGCGCTGATGGTGAATCAGCGGCATATTCTGTTGGAGTTGAGTCGGTATTGGTTTAATAAATTTCCGGATAGAAACGGACACTACCAATCTATGCTTGACAACAGCCTGAAAGAAAGGCGTTATCCGCATATGCTTCGGCAATCGGTGTTTTTTTTACTGGGTTTATCCGGTGTTTTTGCGGTATTAGCCGGATTGAGTATATTGATCAGTAAAGCGATAGTTACCGATCAACTCAGCTTAGGTTTGCCCTGGCTACCTTGGCATGTGCGTTTTGACGGCTTGTCCGGCTTCTTCTATTTGATTATCGGCATTGGGGTGGCAGCGGTCAGTCTTTATGGCCCCGGCTATGTTCATGCCTATGACGAAAGACAACATCCTTTTGCCGTTTTGGGGTTATTTACCGGATTGTTCGTTTCCGGCATGTTGTTAGTCTTGCTAGCGGATGATGCCTTCTTCTTCATGATTGCCTGGGAATTGATGTCGGTCGCCAGTTACTTCCTGGTGGCGTTTCAACATGAAAATCCGGCCAATCGCCGCGCCGCCTTCCTTTATTTATTAATGGCAGAAGTCGGTGCTTTGGCGATTATTCTGGGCTTTGGCGTACTTGCCAGTTTCGCGGACGGCTTTACTTTTGATGCCTTGCGTGAATCCAGACTATCAGTAACGTGGGCAAGCATCGCTTTTGTCCTGGCACTGCTGGGGTTTGGCATGAAGGCCGGGATTGTACCGGTTCATGTCTGGTTGCCGGAAGCGCATCCGGTAGCGCCTTCACATATTTCAGCACTGATGAGCGGCGTGATGCTTAAAGTCGCACTGTATGGATTGATCCGTTTTTGCTTTGATTTGCTCGGCGATGTGCACTGGCAATGGGGCGTGGTGCTGCTGGTTCTGGGCACTCTTTCAGCACTGGGCGGTATTCTGTATGCCATGATGCAAACCAATCTGAAACGGCTGCTGGCCTACAGTTCCGTTGAAAATATCGGCATTATTTTCATGGTGCTGGGCCTGGCTATGATTTTTATGGCCAATGGCCATCCGCAGCTGGCGGCTCTGGGTTTTCTGGCGGCCTTGTTTCATGCCTTCAACCATGCCTTGTTCAAGAACTTACTGTTTCTGGGCGCAGGAATACTTCATCACAAAACTCATGAATTAAACATAGACATGATGGGTGGGCTGATTAAAAAAATGCCAAAAACCAGCGTGTTGTTTCTGGTTGGCTGTATGAGTATTTCTTCATTACCTTTATTTAACGGCTTTGTTTCGGAATGGCTGGCTTTTCAAACTGCATTGCAGGTCGATGTGCTGGATAATGGCGTGTTGCGCAGTCTGATTCCGGTTGCTGCGGCTGCCTTGGCGTTAACAGCGGCGCTGGCGTCTGCGTGTTTTGTCAAAGTATTCGGGCTGATATTTCTGGGGAAATCGCGTTCGCGGAACAGTGAGAAAGCCCATGAAGTGAAAGATAAAGGCATGCTGGCGGGCCCTGCATTGCTGGCAGGTTTATGTTTTCTTTTCGGGATTTTTCCCGGCATGATCATTCATTTAATCAACAACGTTTCAGGTCAACTGTTAGGACAAACCCTGCCGAATGATTCCGCCTTGGGTTGGTTGTGGCTGGCTCCGGTTTCCGCCGAGCAGGCTTCCTATTCGCCGCCATTGGTGCTGGCAGGAGCGCTCATTGCGGCCGGTGTTTGTTATTGGTATTTGCGCCGGAATCCCTTGACAGTCATGCGCCGAGCTGAAACCTGGGATTGTGGATTTGGCGGCTTAACACCGCGTATGCAGTATAGCTCCAGCGCCTTTACCATGCCTTTCCGGCGGATTTTCGCTAAAGCCTGGATTATTGACGAGCAAATCGACAAAGACATGCAGGGCGCCCTGAATCAGGACGTAGCAGCCGTGCATTATCAACTGCATATTCAGGATCATAGCTGGCCACGCTTGTATCAACCAATAGCGCGAGGCGTGAACAGTCTAGCCAAACAGGTTGGCCGCATTCAAACAGGCAATATCCGAACCTATCTTGGTTATTCGTTTGCTACCTTAATACTACTGTTATGGGTGATTAGCTGATGAGTACAAATGCAGGG
>JBAQEN010000154.1:0-6383 GCA_049286765.1 Methylococcaceae bacterium | reverse complement strand
ACTATCAGCTAGTTGGAGTGAACTATGCGAACCCCAACATTTACGCATACATAAGCGGTATTGTCGAGGTTCGTAACAATCTCTACACCATCGCTCACAAACAATCCAGAATCGCTCTCTTGACCGCATCCAGGCTGGCGTCAATAGTAACAGGATGTGCCGCTGCACATTGTTTTATAGCGGTATCCGGATCTTTTAAACCCGTGCCGGTCAGGGTACAGACAATCTTGCTGCCCTCGGGGATTTTGCCGGAAGTTATATCGTGCATGGCGCCGGCTAATGAAGTCGCCGATGCCGGCTCACAAAATATGCCTTCATATTGAGACAGCATTTTTTGTGCGGCCAGAATCTCTTCATCGGTAAACTTGTCAAACCAGCCGCCGGACTCTTTTTGAGCAGCCCAGGCGCTTTCCCAGGATTGCGGATGGCCGATACGGATCGCGGTGGCGATCGTTTCAGGATTATCGATCATTTTGCCCGCTATGAAAGGCGCAGCCCCGGCGGCTTGATAGCCGCACATGACGGGGCGATTACTACAGACACGATCGGTGGCGTATTCTTTGTAGCCTTTCCAGTACGCGGTGATATTGCCGGCATTGCCGACCGGCAGGCAGTGATAATCGGGTGCAAATCCCAAGTCGTCAATAATTTCAAAAGCCGCGGTTTTTTGGCCGTCAATTCGGTAAGGATTAATAGAATTGACGATCGTGACCGGGGCGTGATCCGCGACTTCTTTGACCAGTTCCATGCCTTTATCAAAGTTGCCGTTTATCTGAATGATGGTGGCGTCGTACATCAAGGTTTGCGCCAGTTTGCCCAGGGCGATTTTACCTTCGGGAATCAGCACAAAGGCTTTTATGCCCGCCCGTGCAGCGTAGGCTGCGGCAGAGGCGGAGGTGTTGCCTGTTGAGGCGCAGATAATCGCCTGACTGCCCTCTTCCACTGCCTTGGTAACGGCCATCGTCATGCCGCGGTCTTTAAAGGAGCCGGTCGGATTCAAGCCTTCGAACTTGACATAAATATCAACGTCCTTGCCTGTCAATCGGGGTATATTTTGCAATTGAATCAGCGGCGTATTACCTTCGTTCAAGCTGATGATACGTGTGCTGGCGCTGACCGGCAGACGGTCTCTATAGCGCTCAATTAATCCAGTATAATATTTATGAGTAGACATGTTTTTTATTTATTTCAAGGTTTCCAGACGGATGCGGTTGACTTTACCGGTAACGGTTTTTAAGGCTTCGATTTCAGCAATCGCAGCATTCATTTCTTTTTCCAGCGTAATTTGAGTCAACATGATAATCGGTATCGCGGTTTCCTCGCCTAATGGTTCTTTCTGTATGATGGCTTCAATACTGATGTGATGATCGGCCAGTATTCTGGTTACATCGGCTAATACGCCCGTTTTATCTTCTGCAGTCAGGCGTAAATAATACGATGTTTTAAAACGGTCCGGTGCTAAAACCGGGATATCATGTAATGAATCGGCCTGGAAAGCCAGATGCGGCACGCGGTTTTCAGGGTCGCTGGTTAAGGCTCTGACGACATCAATAACATCGGCGACAACGGCAGAAGCGGTAGGTTCCGCGCCTGCGCCCGCGCCGTAATAAAGGGTGTGGCCGACGGCATCGCCTTTTACCAGCACGGCATTCATGACGCCGTTGACATTGGCAATCAGCCTGCGTTCGGGGATTAAGGTTGGATGTACTCTTAATTCAATGCCTTCGTGTGTTTTTCTGGCAATACCTAAATGTTTGATGCGATAACCCAGTTGTTCGGCATACTCGACATCGAGGCGGGTAATATGAGTAATGCCTTCGGTATAAACCTTGTCAAATTGTAACGGGATACCGAAAGCAATCGAGGCTAAAATAGTCAATTTGTGTCCGGCATCGATGCCTTCCACGTCAAAGGTCGGATCAGCTTCGGCATAACCGAGTGCTTGTGCTTCAGCCAGGACATCATCAAAATCTCGCCCCTTATCGCGCATTTCGGTCAAGATAAAATTACCGGTACCGTTGATAATACCCGCCAGCCATTCAATTTGATTACCGCTCAAACCTTCGCGAATGGCCTTGATAATCGGAATACCGCCTGCAACAGCGGCTTCAAAAGCAACGATGACGCCTTTTTCACTGGCTTTGGCAAAAATCTCGTTACCGTGTAAAGCTATCAGGGATTTATTCGCAGTGACAACGTGCTTGCGGTTTTCTATGGCCTTTAAAACCATCTCCTTAACCAGACCCGCGCCGCCGATCAATTCCAGAACAATATCGATCTCCGGATCGTTGATAATGTCCATGGGATCAGTGGTTAAAATGATACCCTGGGTATCGCAAATCCGTTCCTTATCTAAATCCTTTGCCGAGGCACGCGTGATAATGATTTCTCTCCCTGCCCTGCGGGCAATTTCTGCCGCATTACGCTTTAACACATTGACGGTACCGCCACCGACAGTACCCAGTCCCAACACACCCACTTTTACCGGTTTCAAATTGAGCTCCAGTTAAAAAATTGTTCACATTCAAAGCGTATGGAGGCGACTTTAATCGCCCTTAAGGTTTTACCGGGCTAATAAAGCCGCTCCCCTACATCACTCACTTTATAAGACCGTCTTTTTTCATCATATAGCGAATACCGCGAATCGCCTGGCGCGTGCGGTGTTCGTTTTCTATCAATCCGAATCTGACATGATCGTCGCCATACTGGCCAAAACCTATGCCGGGGGAGACCGCAACTTTCGCTTCTAATAGCATTTTTTTGGAAAACTCAAGAGAACCCATGGCTTGATAAGCTTCTGGAATCTTCGCCCAGACGAACATCGTCGCTTTCGGTTTTTCAACAGGCCATCCGGCGGATTTTAATCCTTCGCACAAAACATCGCGTCTTTTTCTATACATCTCGGCGATTTCCACCACGCAATCCTGCGGGCCCTCCAGGGCAGCAATCGCAGCAATCTGGATTGGCGTAAACGTGCCATAATCCAGATAGGATTTAATCCGCGCCAATGCAGACACCAGCTCTTTGTTACCGCACATAAAGCCCACGCGCCAACCCGGCATATTATAGCTTTTGGACATGGAGAAAAATTCTACGGCATTGTCCTTCGCGCCTTTGACCTGAAGTATTGATGGCGCTTTGTAACCGTCAAAAACAATATCCGCATAAGCTATATCCTGTACTACCCAGATATTATGTTCTTTAGCCACGGCAATGATTTTTTCAAAAAAATCCAGTTCCACGCATTGACTGGTGGGATTTGCAGGAAAATTAAGTATTAACATTTTGGGTTTAGGCCATGAATCAATGATGGCTTTATGCAGTTCATCAAAAAAATCTCCGCCCGGAATCATTGGCACATGCCTCAAATCCGCTCCGGCAATTACCACGCCATAAGGATGTATCGGATAGGCAGGATTCGGCACCAGTACAACATCGCCTGGCCCCAGTGTGGCTAAAGCCAGATGCGCTAAACCTTCTTTAGATCCAATCGTGACAATCGCTTCGGTTTCCGGGTCCAGGTCAACATCAAAGCGGGTTTTATACCAGTTACAGATGGCTCTTCTTAATCTGGGAATGCCTTTGGACATTGAATAGCGATGCGTATCAGGCCGTCGTGTTGCCTCAATCATTTTATCGACGATATGTTTGGGTGTGGCTTGATCGGGATTACCCATGCCAAAATCAATAATATCCTCTCCTGCCGCACGGGCTTTGGCTTTTAGCTCATTAACAATGTTAAAAACGTAGGGGGGTAAACGACTTATTCTATGAAATTCTTCCATTAAAAGCTCTTGAGCAACCCGTGTATAAGTGAGATTAAAATAACATAGCTTCTCAGTAGAACTTCCAGGTTATAAAAACATTGAAGGTCTGGATTCTGCAAAAATGAGAAGTTACAAAAAAATAGTTTAAATTACTGGTGTTATTATCTTCTGTCAAATAATTAGCGAGTATTTATTTGGCAGCGTAATAGCCTATTTGAGCTGACTAGTGATTCAAGGACAATACTCGCTCCACGCGCATTAAATCTTCCCTGGTATCCACACCCGCCTCCGGAGTTTTATCCACTATTTTCACTAATACAGTTTCGCCGTGCCATAGTATTCTGAGTTGTTCCAGTGATTCAACCGACTCAAGCGGTGACGCTTCCCATGAACAGTAACGCTTTAAAAAATCTACCGTATAGGCATACATGCCAACGTGCCGGAGATAAAGTGTGTTCGCCGATGGTTTTCTGCCTGGTTGGGAAAAGGCATCTCTTTCCCAGGGAATCGGCGCGCGGCTAAAATAAAGAGCGTAACCGGCTTTGTTCAATACCACTTTAACTGCGTTTGAATTGAATATTTCTTCTGAATCGATGATTTTGGCCGCCAGCGTTGCTATACCCGCCTTCTTCTGATCAGCTAATGCCACGGCTACCTCACGAATAGTTGCAGGCGGAATAAGCGGTTCATCACCTTGTACATTCACTATAATCTCGTTACCTGCCCAACCACATTGCTGCGCGACTTCGGCGATTCTTTCCGTGCCGCTTTGATGGTCTGGACGCGTCATCACCGCTTTTATACCCAAATCACGTACTGTTTGAAATATCCGCTCATCATCTGTAGCGACGATAATTTCTTCAGCATCCGCTTCCTGCGCTCGCTCGCAAACATGTGCAATCATCGGTTTGCCGGCGATGTTCAATAACGGTTTGCCAGGCAACCGGGTTGATGCATAACGTGCCGGGATAACGACTTTAAAACGCAGACTCATTTGTATAATGCGTCAGTTTCTTCGCTGCTTAATTCACGCGCTTCATCTTCAAGCATGACGGGAATATCATCGCGGATAGGAAAAGCAAGCCGATCAGCTCTGCATATTAGCTCCTGCTTAGGCTTGTCATAAATCAATGGGCTCTTGCAAATTGGACATGCCAGAATATCGAGTAATTTAGTATCTATCATGCTTTTCTCTTAAGTAAGTTTAATAATTGTTCAGAAAAACCGGGTTCAGGAACGGCTTTTACCGGAAGATACCAATGCTGTTTTCCTGCAAATGCCGTACATTTTACAGCATCCTTTTCAGTCATTAGCACCGGTTTATTATCAGCGAACTCTATATCGCTACGCTGGAATTGATAGTGATCAGGAAAACCATGGTTTATACAGGTTAATCCAGCCGCTTCAAGCAGTTTAAAAAATCGTTCAGGATTACCGATACCGGCTAAGGCATGGCAGTTAACAGCATTAAATTCCTGTAGAGATTTTTGCTCCCCGGTAACCAAATTAACAGCCGTATTGCCTATAAGCTGCATGGAAAACTCAGACTCTTCGGACTTTTCACCATTCACGATTATAAAATCGACGCTTTGTAATCTTTCTATGGGTTCGCGCAGGGGACCAGCGGGTAAACAGTAGCCGTTACCAAAGCGTCTTTCGCCATCGATGACAGCAATTTCAATATCTCTGTTCAAGGCATAATGCTGAAGACCATCATCGGATAAAATGACATTACAATCGGCTTGCTTGAGCAACAGGTTCGCTGCTTCTACCCGCAACGGCCCAACGGTTACGGGGCAAGCTGTTTGTTTGGCAATTAACAAGGCTTCATCGCCTATATTTTTAGCATCGCTGTCGGCAGTGACCCATTGCGGCCATGATTCAGCTTGCCCGCCGTAGCCCCGGCTGATGATACCAGGCTTAAAACCCGAATCTTTAAGAAACCCGGCCAACCAGATAATTAACGGCGTTTTACCGGTGCCGCCGACAGTAATATTCCCTACGACAATAACAGGAACGGGGAGGGCATGGGTTTTTAACACACCATGACGATACAAGAACCTTCTAAACTTGACTACGTCACTGAATATAAAGCCTAAGGGCGATAACCACACGCCGATAAACGGGTCTTTATACCAAATGTCCGTTGCCCATCGGGCTAGAGTTTTTTTCATTGCTCAGACGCCGGGTACAGCGTTGAAAAAGTGATATGATTAAACCCGACTTGACTGGCAATATCCAAGGCCTTCAAAACTGCTTCGCTAGGGGTCTTACCGTCCGTATTGATGACGAACGGAAGCTGTCTTGAATGTTCTGCCAGCTTGCCTAATTCCTGTTTTAACGTTTCTCTAGTCTGATTGGCAAGTTCCTGAGACATACCATTTTCACCTCTGAGGTAATAAACGCCGTCTGCATCAATAGTCAATGTAACCATTTTCGGGTGTTGTTCGACATCCGTCCCTTCCGCTTCAGGAAGTTCAATCTTGACTTCTGTTTGCCGGTCAAATGTGGTCGTAACCATAAAGAAAATCAGCAACAAAAACACCACATCAATCATTGATGTCATTGAAATATCGATTTTTTCCTTTTTTTTCCGTTGAAATTTCATCAGGATCC
>JBAQEN010000153.1:0-2239 GCA_049286765.1 Methylococcaceae bacterium | reverse complement strand
CGGCCCGATTAGTTTGAATTTTGCCAGCAGGGCTTTGTCAGTCTCGGAATTTTTTGTGACATCTGCTTGTAGCAGCACAAAACCAGCCAAAGCCTGTTTTACTTTGGGGTCTGTAAAGGTATAAGCTTCCATTTCCTTGCATGATATGCACCAGTCGGCATAGAAATCGAGCATGATGGTTTGGTGATTGGCATGGGCTTGCTGAATTTTGGCTTCCAGCTCTGCTAAAGATGAGACCCTGGTAAAGATAAGTCCCTGTTCTCTGGTTTCTGTGTTTGCTTGTGCATTGCCCAGGGCGAATCCTTGCAGCGGTTTTAACGGATTGCTGTTGCCCATGCTAAAGCCGATGAGCAGTAACAAACCATAAGCCAGTATCATTAAGCCAACACCTTTCCATAACTTGCGCCATCCGGAACTGTTGGCCGGTAGCGGATCGATGGCATTGAGGTAAATGGCCGGCAGGATCAGCAGCATAGCCCAGAGCAGCAGGATGATGGTTGGCGGTAAAATGCGGCTCAACATCCAGACCGCAACGGCCAGCATAATAACTCCGAAAACCGCTTTGGTTGTATTAAGCCAGCTTCCGGCTTTTGGCAGTAATTTTCCTGCAGAGGCGCCTAATAACAAGAGCGGAACCCCCATACCCAAACCCATGGCAAACAAGGCGCTGCCGCCTAAAACAGCGTCGCCGGTCTGGCCTATATATATTAATGCGCCCGCCAATGGCGCGGCGACACAAGGCCCTACGATCAGCGAGGATAATGCCCCCATGATGGCCGCTCCCCAGAGCGAGCCGTCCTGGTGTCTTACACTGGAGTTGTGCAGTCTGGTTTTAATGGAGTTGGGTAATTCCAGATTATAAAAGCCGAACATGGATAAAGACAGCAGGACAAACACCGCGCTAAACAGCCCGATGATCCAGGGCTGTTGAAAGGTTGTTTGCAGATTACTGCCAAATAGTGCGGCGAGTATGCCAAATACCGTATAAGTGAGGGCGGAAGCCACGACATAACTCAGGGACAATAAAAACGCCCGGGTGGTGGTAATATGGTTGCCATGGCCCACAATAATGCCTGATAAAATCGGAATCATCGGAAAAATGCAGGGAGTCAGCGATAACAATAGCCCGAAACCGAAAAAACTGAGCAATGTCATCGTCAGGCTGTCTTGTTGCAAGGATTGTGCAATCTGATCCTGTTCGGAAAGCGCCGGCGCTGGTTTGGTATTGGCAACCGGCACGGCTCCTGGCGCAACAGGAAGTTCCAGCGCGATTGTTTTTGTCATCGGCGGATAACAAACGCCACGATCAGCGCAGCCTTGATAGCTTGCCTGCAGGGTGATCGTCTGTGCTGAACTGTTTGTGCGAATAATTGGCAGTTCAAAGCCAAGTTCGTTGTGGAAGATCTCAACCTGACCAAAGGCTTCATCGTGTTTGGGCGTTCCTCTGGGTATCGAATACTCGCCGATTTTTACACCAGCCGCGTTAGTCAATTCTAATTGGACTTTTTCCCGGTAAAGATAATAGTTTTCAGCAATTTCCCAACTGACATGCAGCGTGTTAGCGTCTTTGACAGAGGCAAAAAACCGGAAAGCCTGTTCCGGAGGTAATAATTCATCTTTGGGCGCAGTTGCTTTTAATCCGGTCAGGCCTTTGACAAATCGCTCAAGGGGATTGGTATTGGCAACAAGTGTCGCTACCGGTAAAGCGATATCAAGGATTTTTTTCTGCGGCGGATAACAAACACCTCTATCAGCGCAGCCATGATATTGCACCATGAGTTGAATTGAAGAAGCTCCGTTCGTTATCAAGGAAACAGGAATTTTTAGCGTATCCCGGTAAATAACGCCATCACCGAAAAATTCATCATGCTTGGTTTCACCTGCCGGATAAACAGGTGTTACAGTTTGGATTTGTCCAGTTTTGGATTCAAAATGCATCTTGTTGCGATAAAGGTAATAACCTTCAGCAATAGCCCAGGAAATTTCAAGCTGATCGGAAGTGACTGCTTTTGCAGAAATCTTGAAAGCTTGTTCGGGTGACAATAACTCATCATTAGCCAATGCACCTGCCGAACCGGTAATCAGTGGCAATAAACAGAGAAAAATTATTTTTAAGAATGGCATGAATCAATCCAGTGCAGGTATTCAGGTAAACCGTTTTCAATAGGGACGGCAATTATTTCGGGGATTTCGTAGGGATGCTGCTTTTTTATTGCCGCTGCTATGGCTTGATAAGCCG
>JBAQEN010000152.1:0-3858 GCA_049286765.1 Methylococcaceae bacterium | reverse complement strand
GCCTATATCGACAAACAACCCACTATTTACTTTCTGGGCGGCAAGGTAGGCGCTTGCCAGCCAGTTGGCTGAAGCTATAGCTTGATAATGTCGAGCCCTAACCTGCTCTGTTTTCAACAACCCTTCTTTACCTGCAAATATCAAACAATGTTTTGCAGGCAACAACATTGTCATGGTATCGATGATTTGCTTAACGCCATCTTCCCGGCTTTCAAACAAATCAACCAATTCGCCGGTCATCGTGATGGCATGACAACAATTTTCATCAGCTAAAGCCTGCATAATCGCTTCTACAGCCCGCCTCAATTGTTCAATGCCTTTCCATAACAAGCAGGATTGCTGATAAATAGCAATAATTCTACCATCCGGATTGATGGCTGCTGCTTTAACGTGCGCTCCTCCTATATCCCAGCCGACCACATTAGTCTGTATCATTGTGTCCCATTTTAATGGTAATTTGCCGATCGCAAACCGGCTTGAGTTTTGGTTTGCCTTCCAGTAACTGCAACACATTTTCGGCAACATTAATACCAAGCGCTGCATAAATACCCGCGAATGAGGTAGTCAGTCGCGGGTTTATTTCAAGAACCAATAGTTGTTCCGGGGTTTCGATTAAATCAATACCAACATAACCCCATAATTCAGGCAAAACCTGGGCGATATTATCAACCAAATTCTGATACACTTTCAGATTGGAATCATAATTCACGATGATTTCTGTCAGGTGATATTGTCTGTTGATAATGTTAAACTGCTGTAAGTTAACACACAACAACCAGGCGCTGCCTCGTCTAAACAGGCAGGAAAAGCTGGTTTTTTTACCTTGAATATGTGGCTGAATGACATATTGGCCTTTTCGTATATTCATCAATGCTAAGTCTTTCGAATCAGAGATTAAATAACTGTTGGCACAACCTGCGCCATCAACCGGCTTTATCATCCATTCGCCATGATGCAGGCGCGAATTAATTCGCGTTGTGCGAATAAATCCGCATCTATATTTGAACTTCCGAGTAGGTACGGTGGCGATATTATGCTGTTTGAGGAGTTGATAGGTATGAAATTTATTGCCCGTTATAGTAACGGCCCGAGCAGGCGATGTTAATAAAATTTTACCTGATTGCTCAACTGTTTGACACAATGTCTGTAATATGTTTTCGAATTCGGGAGCTACCGGCCATACGGCATCACAGTCTTGGGCCAGACGCGCAAATTCTTCATGGCAATTGTGTTCCGGGTAGATAATAACGGTATTGATTCCAGATGTACTTAGTAAGTCATTAACGCGGCTATCCAGCATAACCACGAGCTCCATGCCGCTTATCCCGCACAGGTTATCGAGCAGCGCCTGTAGCATCAAACGCCCTTCACTTGCCAATGAATCCGGTAGCTCCTGCTTATTAAAACCGCCGCCAGTGATATACTCAAACACTAAAATTTTCATATTCACATTTTATCATTGGAACAATGACAGCGGCTTAATCCATGAAAATAATTCCGGTAATCGATTTAAAAGACGGCGTTGTGGTTCATGCCCGGCAAGGTGATCGTGAAAACTACCAATCCATTAATACTGACTTGTGTCAGTCTTCAGATATTTATCATGTCATCGAAGCATTTTTAGGTATTTATGACTTTGATACGATCTATATTGCGGATTTAAACGCGATTACTCATCAGGGTAACCATGAGAATTTAATCGGCGATGTATTGGCTCATTTTACGCATATTTTGTTTTGGATAGACAGCGGCTATCAATGCTATAAAACATATCCCGGTAATTATTTACCGGTATTAGGCAGTGAATGTTATAGCGATGAAACACTTTCAGAACTTGATGCTTTCGACAAGCGCTTTATTTTGTCTCTGGATTATTCTGCTATTGAAGCATTAGGGTCAAAAATCCTGTTTTCAAATCAGGATATATGGCCGGATATTATTATCATCATGACCTTGAATCGGGTCGGCAGTCATCAGGGACCTGATCTGGATAAGTTAAGCTGGTTTTGCAGGCGATATCCGCATAAAAATTTTATTGCCGCTGGCGGTATAAGAGATGTTAATGATTTACAGGCTTTAAAACAGGCAGGTGTACAACAGGCACTGATTGCCAGCGCCCTGCATTCGGGTGCTATCAGCCGTGAAGACATAGAAAATCTGTAGACAAAAAAATACCCAGGCAAGCCGGGGTATTTTCAACAACCGGAGATGCGTTAAACGCACCGCGCTAACGACTTATTCGTTGTTAACAGCAAACGGATGTTTAGCTGTTGCTTTTCCAGCAACAACTTCTTTAGCTGTTGGTGATCCGGAAACAGCCCGTTTCAGCGCTTCTTTAGTTGCTGCATAGTTGAATTTTTCAATTTTTGCATCGTCGTCAGCGTGCCAGTGAATGAATACACCCACAGAAATGAATAAATCATCTGCTTCATCAGCCGGAATTGTGCCATCTTCCACACAATCAGCAACAGCCATAGCAACAGCGCGTTGAGCTGGGCCAAACATTTGCACGGCTTGCTTACCACCTTTAATGGTTACTTTGTTGAATAAAATAGTTGCTGGTTTAACCATCAGGTTAGGAGCAACAACAGCCAACAGAGTAGAAAAGCCGTCTTTGTTGTTTGTCAGTGCGTTTGCAAATGCAGATTCAGCAGCTGAACCTCTTGGTCCAATCATCAAGTCGATGTGTGCAATTTCGTTGCCTTCACCGACTAAAGATTCGCCAACACACAATTTATTTATTTTTGCCATGCTTGTTTTCCCCTAATTAAGAAAAATTGAAAATATCGAGTTAATATCGAATTTTTATCCGCTCACAGAAATTAAACTGAGAGATTTTTATTGCGAAGATTTACTTATAAAATCTTCTAAAAATACTGTTAACACCGTCGCTACGGTCATATCTGCTGTAGTTCCCGGATTCACACCCCTGGATTTAAGCTCTTGATCCATGCTATAAAGTAACGGCAGTATGTGTTCAGGACTTTCAGCTTTAGATAACTTTTCACCTAGCAGCGTCATCTTACTGGCCACCATTTCATTGTACTGATCGCCGTATTTTCTTTCGATGTGACTATCAGGAAATTGGCTTAATAAGTCAGCATAAACTGACACCACCGCCCAACCCTTATTTTCCCATTTACTCATGCTATTGTAATATATCAAGACTGCAAAATCAAAAATATCTTGATAATCTGTAACATATTGGAGAGCAACGCGATCCCTTGGACTAGCCAGCCTCATAGCTTCGGCCAAGTTAACCGATGGCTTTACTGATACATCCTGTTCGCTAGAGCTGCCCAATCCACCCGGTGATGCCAGCGAGATAGCCTTAAAAACCCATTCCGCGTCTTTCAGCGTGGTCGTCGTTAAAACATGGCGTAAAGCCTGCCTTAGAGTCAAATTTGAATGTATGCAGCTGAACGCTTGAATTAGCGGCGCGCACAGCAAAATAATCCCCAAATTGGTATTACAAGCTACTGCCTCACGCGTAGCTTTAACGGCATAATAGATTTTTTCACCCAAAGAATAATAGGGATCACAAAGCGGGGCTGCGCTGACCTCGGCGCTGATTCTAAAATCAGCGACAGTCATATCATGTCCATCAGCATAAACACTGACGTTGCCCGGTTTAAATGCCTGCAATTCGACCTCACAGGCTTGCCGATAAAGTTCACTGAGTTGCTGAGGCGAAATCATAAGGTTTTAATACGTCGAGTTATCAAATCTTCTGCCAATAAATCTGCGATAGTGACATCACAAACACTTTCCAGTCCTTTCCATGCCGGAATACTGTTTACTTCAATGATGGTGTAATGCCCTGCTTTATCCTGAATAATATCTACGCCTGCATAATCC
>JBAQEN010000151.1:0-5085 GCA_049286765.1 Methylococcaceae bacterium | reverse complement strand
AAATCAATACCTATTCGTTTAATATTCATGTCGGACTCCTCCGCTAGTTTGTCTGATACGTTTAATCATATCAGTCTGGCACTCTGATGCCGATAGGTGGGAGGAGTCCATCCCATTGGCATGGATTCATGCCTGGCGCGACGCGCCGTTAGAGCGCGAAGCGACCCGTTAGAGCACGAAGCGACCCGTTAGAGCACGAAGTGAATCCATACCGGTATGACGTGCTATTTTTTTTATGGCATGAACGAATTGATAGAAGGTTAGCGGTTCAGTCATTGAGATAAATATCAGCCTAGCATGTTGTCTAATACCATCATAATGATGAAACCAACCATCAAAGCGAATGTTGCATAACGCGAGCGCCCACCCGAATGTGTTTCCGGGATAATTTCTTCACTAATAACAAAAAGCATTGCTCCCGCAGCAAAGCCCATTGCAATCGGCAGAATGGGCTGAAAGATGGTAACCATGGTAATGCCAAGCAAGCCTCCTACAGGTTCAACCAAGCCTGTTATTGTGGCGATACCCACCGCCCTCCATTTATTGTAGCCCAAACCAACCAATGGCAGCGCAACCGCTAAACCTTCAGGAAGATTTTGCAAGGCAATGGCAACGGCCAAAACGATACCGTTTTTCATCTCTCCCGAACCAAAACTAACTCCCACAGACATGCCTTCGGGAAAGTTGTGAATGGTGATGGCAATGATGAACAGCCAGACTTTTTTTAGTGATGTCAGATGAACATCTGAAATCGAATCAAAATGGACATGCGGGAGCTGGCGGTCAGCGTAATGCAGAAACGCTGCTCCAATCAGCATGCCGAGAGAAACAATATAGATGCCTTTGCCGGGCCAGACTAAATTGCCGTATGCCATGCCGGGTACCAGCAGGGAGAATGCAGTCGCAGCCAGCATTACGCCAGCAGCAGCGCCCAACATGCTGTTGAACAGGTTTTTCGAGATATTCTTGAAAAATAGGGCGGGTAATGCGCCTAGGCCTGTAGCCAACCCGGCTAGAATGCTGGCGAAAAAACCGATAACGACAATTCTGCCAAAAATCAGATATAACCCCCCGAAAACTACCAGCTGGGATAATAAAAATAACCCAGCCACAGTTGCCCAGCGTTTTAGGGGTGGCATAGCTAACAGCTGTTGATAGTAATCACTGGATTTTATCTGGGTGATTTTGGTTTCAAAATAGCTTCGTAGATTTGCTATAGTTTTAGTAGTTATTGTCATAAGGTCTGCCTGTTAGCGGGTTTCAGAAATGCGCGTGGTATTATAGCTAAATACAATTTTTTTATACGGTTATTAAACCAGGAAATAGTAGTTTCGTAGATTGGATTATATGTGCAAGGTGGGAGCGACGCCTACGTCGCGATTAAAAGCGTTAGTAACGTGCATGAATTAACTTGAGTATTATTTCCCCTCTCTCAAACCCTCCCGGAGGGAGAGTAAGGTGCAAAGTTATTTAATGTACGTTCTAGTCGCGACGTAGGCGTCGCTCCCACCTTGTCAACTCGCATCCGTATTGAAAACTCTTTTTACAGTGCACCTTAAATGAGTATGTTGCTTTCATCACAAACGATAGAATCGTCGTTAACTCAGTTCAAAGCGTCCCGGTATATTTATATCGGCTACAGTGGTGGCGTCGATTCACATGTTTTATTGCACTTGTGCGCCGCAATAACAACGCTGAGAGAAAAAATTATCGCAGTTTATGTGCATCATGGTTTGCAGGCGGATGCGGAATCCTGGGCTGAACATTGCAAAAAAACAGCGCAAGCTCTGGGTGCCGGTTTTAAGCTGTTAAGGGTTAATGCAGTTGCAATTCCGGGAGAAAGCCCTGAAGAATCAGCCAGAAATGCCCGTTATAGCGCTTTAAAGTTATTAATGGACGAAAACGATGTGTTGCTGATTGCCCAGCACAGGGAAGACCAACTGGAAACGGTTTTGTTGCAATTATTCCGGGGCAGCGGTTTACCTGGCTTGTCTGGAATGCCGGAGACTATGGCTTTTGGCCGGGGTATGCTGATGAGGCCGTTGTTAAATGTTTCCAAGCTTGCGATTAATGATTATGCCGTGGCACACGGATTGAACTGGGTTGAAGATCCCAGTAATCAAAGCAACAATTATGATCGTAACTTTTTACGCAATGCGGTTATACCGTTATTAAAACAACGTTGGCCGGTTTGCGATAAAACGGTTGCACGTTCGGCAAAGCATTGTGCTGCTGCGCAGGTTGTTGTCTCTAAAACCGCTGAAGAATTATTTCTGTCTGTTTTTAATCCATGGGATAAGACGCTTCGCATCGGTCAATTGCAATCATACGACAAAGCGCAGCAACGATTTATCATAAGGCAGTGGTTTCAACGTCTGGACTTGAAAATGCCTGCGCAAGCGTTTGTCGACCGCCTGCAGGTTGAGGTACTTTCGGCTAGTGAAGGTAGTAGTCCGGTATTATCAGGGCAAGGCTATTGTGTGCGCCGTTATCGGGATAAATTGTATTGTCTGAAACAAGCCGCGCTAGAACTTTTGCAGGAAAGTGTTTGGCCGACAGGTGAAACATCGGTAAAGGTGTCAAATAAGCAAATGTTGTCTTGTGAGCTGTCATCGGCCGGGATCTGCCGAGAGCAGTGGCAAAATGATATTGTCACTGTCAGATTCCGCCGCGGCGGGGAAAAAATTCGTTTGCCAGGCCGTAAAGGTCATCATGCTCTAAAAAAGCTGTTTCAGGAGGCGGGTATCCCTCCGTGGGAAAGAGAATCCATGCCCCTGGTTTATCTGAATGACAAGCTTGCAGCTGTTGGCGAACTATGGATAAGCGCGGAATTTTATAGTGAAAAAATAGAGGGCTGCATTACTTTATACGGAAATCTGTTAACTTGAGTTCAATGTTTAGAATTCATAAGAAAACTCCTTGCTATGTAATCCAGGGTTTGAGAAACAGGAACAAAAGTCCTGCTGCACAGCAAGCGGTGATGACGCCCAACTTTTTAATGGAACAGCGCAAGTATGACGCATGCGCCATTGCGGTTGTTCCATTGCGGTTGTTCCATTGAGTCCTACTTAATCAGGGATTTGGTATAGTGTCATTGGGAGTTGCCCTGTTACTGTAACGCTATGAATAATTTATCATTGCGGAATCCGGCATATCCATGTTTCGGCACAGCTCTTCGGGCCTAGCCGAAGGGCTCAGGGAATGGAACAGGTGTTTCAATTGGCTGCTTAAGCACAGGCGGGTTGCTTACGTTTTAAGCTATTCAAACAAAAACCGGTTAATGATGACAGCCATAAAAAGTTTATCAGCTTGGCGAGAATGATTTTTCCTGTCTCGTAGGCATCTAATTTCAATTTGATTGTACCTTGCCAGCTTTATATTTTACAATTCAGTGGGTATATGAGGTTACCGGGCGATTTATACCTACTCAGGATACAAGTCGTCCGCAATTAATAATAATATTTGGAGGATAGTATGTTTAAAATTCGTTCGCTGGCGGCAGCTCTGGCGTTAGCAGGTTCAGTATCAGTAGCTTCAGCTTGGGAAACATTACCGACCGTTGCTCCAGCGCCAGCTGATAACCCTACTACTGAAGAAAAAATTGAGCTTGGGAAAATGTTATATCATGACCCACGCCTGTCTTCCACGGGTACAGTTTCCTGTTCTTCCTGCCATAACACCATGTTAGGTGGTGAAGATAACAGGCCTAATGCGATGGGCGTTAATGGCCAAACCGGTGGACGCAGTGCGCCGACGGTGTGGAATGCTGCGTTTAATGCCGTGCAGTTTTGGGATGGCAGAGCGGCCAGCCTTGAGGCTCAGGCAGCAGGCCCTGTGACCAATCCTATTGAAATGGGCATGAAAAGCTGGGATGACGTGGTTGCCCGCTTGAAGTCAATTGAAGGCTACAGACTGGCTTTCGAGCAGGCCTTTGGTAAGGATTCAATTTCTCAAGATAATGCAACCAAAGCGATTGCCGCTTATGAAAGAACCTTAATTACACCCAATAGTCCTTATGATAAATATGTTGCCGGGGATAAATCAGCATTAACCGAACAGCAAGTGCGTGGCATGAATTTGGCCCAGGAATTGGGCTGTACAGCTTGTCATAGTGGTCCTGCGTTTAATGGACCGGGTATGTTCCACAAATTTCCTGTGAATAGTAATCCAGTTTACGCAGCGAAATATCATTTCAAAGATGATAAAGGTTTAGCTGCGGTTACCAAAAAACCAGATGATGAAAATATGTGGAAGGTACCTACCTGGCGCAATATAGCCTTGACCGCGCCTTATTTTCATAATGGTGCAGTAAAAACTTTGGATGAAGCGGTAACAGTTATGGCAAAAACGCAATTGGATAAAGCCTTATCCAAAGAGCAGATTGCCGATATTGTCGCATTCCTGAATGGTTTGACTGGTGAGTTCCCTAAACAAAAAATGCCCGTTTTGCCAGCCACACCCGGTACAACGTTTAACTAATTAAACCGTAGAGACGCGATTTATCGCGTCTCTTTTGCTGCCTGATAAGAAGCGATAAATCGTCATATTGCTCCATGATCTACAAGATATATTACGTGAACTACACAATATGATTTCACAACTCATTGCCCAGAAGTTTTATTTTAATTTTCTGTAGTATGTTGGGTGATAAATACAAGTCATGTTGCTGGATTAGCTGTGTTATTTTTTGCCACGCCTGTTCAGCAGTCAACAAACCGCGTTTTTCAAATAAAAGCAACAAGCCCAGTGTGCCAATCACATTGACCGCTAAACGTTGTGCTTTTCGCCTTGCCAGTAAATCATCCAGAACCACAAAATCAGCCGATGATTCTTGCGCTAAAACGATTGCTTCCAATTCTCCCTGATGCAGTTGCCCCAGAGCGCCTTGGATGTATGCAGCACCAATAGCAGAAAGAGATCGTGCTTTTATAAAAGGTGGTGGAGCGTAATCGCGCAACTCTTGAATAACAGCTTGGGGTGCGTATATATCATCAACACAATTGACTAATAAGTGAAGACAGTCAATTTACTTAAAAAAATAATAGGACTGGTGTTGAGTACTATTTTTATGGTTCAGAGATTTTC